>CAYYGK010000021.1:7898-20747 GCA_964471145.1 uncultured Eubacteriales bacterium
GCTAAATGAAGACTCTTGCAAAAATCGGTAAAAAACATTTACACGCTTTTGACCTTATGGTATAATACGTTCTGTTGTCATTAAGGATGGTCCGCTGTTTAAGACAAGAACATCCACTACTGAAGGAGGAAGTGCATTGGATATCATATCGGCATTAGAAAAAGAACAAATGAGGGATGACCTTGATGCATTCAATATAGGTGACTTTGTAAGGGTTCATCTGAAAATCAAAGAGGGCAACAGGGAAAGAATACAGGTATTTGAAGGAACGGTCATTGCCAGACAGGGAAGAGGAATAAGGGAAACCTTCACTGTAAGAAGGCTTTCATATGGTGTAGGTGTTGAAAAGGTTATACCTGTCCATTCCCCAAAAATTGAAAGAATAGAAGTAATCAGGAAGGGAAAAATAAGGAGAGCAAAGCTTTATTATCTGAGAGACAGGATTGGAAAATCTGCCAAGGTTCGCACAAGACTGGAAGCTAAAAAAAAGAAGGAAAAGGAACAAGTTGATAGCGTTTCAGAAGCTGATAAAACCCAGGAGCTTGCTGAAGGTATACAAGAAAACACAACTACAGACAGTAAGGAAGTTGCGGAAACTTAGTAGTATAACAAAATAAAGTAGTAATTAAAAAGGGGGCTTATGGGGTCCCCTTATTATTATTAAAAATGCTGTTCAATTAAGGGTGTTAAGTTTGGTGAATGAAGCAACACACTCAGAATCATGGTTCAGTGAACTTTTTCAATGGGTAGAAGCTTTGCTGCTGGCTGTACTTATAGCCTTGTTAATACGAGCATATGTATTTGAACCGGTGAGGGTATTAGGGCGTTCAATGGAAGAAACGCTTTATAACAATCAGCGTTTGCTGATTTACAAGTTCGGATATCAGATAAATACTCCCAAACGGGGCGATATAGTAGTACTGATAGCAAGCTGGAGTTACAATAATCAAAGCGGAATCTTGAAACAAATACCAATACTGCAGAAAATAATTCCTTTTACCAATGAGGTAGATTATATAAAAAGGGTAATTGCTATTCCGGGTGACCGCCTTGATATAAAAGGCGGCAATGTATATATCAACGGTTCATTATATGAAGAGCCGTATGTCAAGGGTCAAACCTTTAAAAAAACCGCAGACCTTCCAAAGGTAATACCGGAGGGTAATCTGTTTGTTATGGGTGACAATAGAGGCGGTAGCCGTGACAGCAGGGATATGGGACTTATTGAAATTGATAGGATTAAAGGAAAAGCTTTTTTTAGAATATGGCCGCTTAGAGAAGCCGGAATTCTAAGATAAATATGCCTGGGGTGTATATATGAAGTGGTATCCGGGACACATGGCAAAAGCAAAAAGAATACTCATCGAAAACCTGAAACTTGTGGATGTTGTTATCGAGTTCCTTGATGCGAGAATACCATATAGCAGCAGAAATCCTTCAATAAAAAATCTTACCGGACAAAAACCTGTCATAACAGTATTAAACAAATATGACCTTGCAGACCCCCGTGAAAGCATTCACTGGATCAATTGGTACAGAACACATAATACTATGTGCATGCCACTTGATTCACTAAACGGTAAGGGCCTTGCTGATATTATGAATAAAATTGATACAATTGCTGAAAAAAAAGCTGCAAATGCCAGAAATAAAGGCATACGAAACACCAGGGTAAAGGTCATGGCTGCAGGCATACCCAATACAGGCAAATCCTCTTTTATTAACAGGGTTACCGGCAAAAGCTCTGCAAAGACGGGGAACGTGCCCGGGATAACAAGGGGTAAGCAATGGATACGAACAGGCAGACACATAGACCTGTTGGATACACCTGGCATTCTCAAGCCTGGCAGCGGAGGAGAAACGGTTTTATTTAATCTTGCATCAACAGGTGCAGTCAGTGATGAAGTATTTGATTCAGAGGAAACTGGTTTAAAATTGCTGCGGTTTATGATTGAAAGGTATCCTGTGAATTTAGCCGGAAGATACAACCTGGATAAATCTGATCTGTCCGGAGACGGACTTGGACTGCTGCAGCTTATTGGAAGAAAAAGGGGTTATTTCTTTTCAGGAGGGAAGGTTGACACAGCCAGAACTGCTTCAGCCGTATTAGACGACTTTAGAAAAGGAAAAGTTGGCAGAATAACACTTGAAAGAACAGATGACTCTCATGTTTTTTCGATTTTACAGGAGTGAAGGAGCATGACAAGAAAAGATGTTGAAAACAGAATACATGGACTAACCAATGAGAAGACTTTGGAATACCTTTATTCTATTAAACAGAATAACAGGCATAAATACATACTTGAGCTTATTGAAAAACATAGAAGAATACGGTTTGATTATCAGAAAGACAGAAAAAGAGTAGGGGAGATGAACCTTTTTGAACGCCAGGCATATCAAAAAGGATACAGGATTATTGCAGGTATGGACGAAGCAGGCAGGGGTCCTCTGGCCGGGCCTGTAGTTGCAGCGTGTGTAATACTTCCGGAAGATACATACATAGAAGGTATAAACGATTCAAAGTTGCTTTCCGAAAATAAGAGGGAGAGTATATTTGACACCATAAAAAATGTTTCTTTGTGCTGGGAAGTTGGGATAGTAGACCATCAAACAATAGACAGAATAAACATACTCAATGCAACCATTCTTGCAATGGAAAAAGCAGTCCGCCGAATGAGCATAAAACCAGACTTGCTTCTTATAGACGCTCTCAGTCTTGAAAATACACACATAGAGCAGAAATCAATAATAAAAGGTGATAGAAGAAGCATCTCAATTGCAGCGGCATCAATTATCGCCAAGGTTACAAGAGACAGTATGATTGCAGAATTGGACTCTGTCTATCCCGGATACGGATTCAAAAAACACAAGGGTTATTGTACCAGCGAGCATGTTAATGCTATAAAAAAATATGGATTATGTCCGATACATAGAATGAGTTTTACTAAAAAGTTCAGCATATCATGAAAGAATGCACCGGAGGTATATATGAGAACCGAAAGCATTTTCAGTGGAATACCAAAGGGTTGTTCTCTTGCTTTTGACTCCAAGGCAGCTGTATCAGCAGGACAGATTTTTGATGCAGCCGTTTTAGAAGCCCGTATGGGCAGCATTCTACTTGAAATGCTGGATGGAACCCATCTTAATGCTGTATCTGAAAACGATATAAGCATTTCAGAAGGAGAACAATTAAGGCTGAAGGTAGTTGGCAGTGAAAACGGCAAGGTTATAGTAAAACTTATAGACAGGAAAGCCCCGGAAGAAAAACAAAAAATGCTTCTTTCAAGTATGAACCTTCGTAACAGTAAGGAGAACAGGAGCATAATAGAAAGTCTTTTAAAAGCAGGCATGCCTGTTCAAAAGACGATGGTTAAAAAAATAGCCTCATTTATTTCAAGGTATGGTCAAAAAGCAGTCAAAGCTTCCATATTACTCATGTCTGCTGGTATGAAGCCTGAAGACAGCAGCGTACAAAAGCTAACCATGATACAGCAGGGAGGTATCCGTTTTAACGGATTTATTCGCAACATAATTGGAATGGTTGAGGCTATTCCTGATAAGGCTTTTATTTGCAATTCGGCCAGGCAAATTCAATTATATGACAGTGTATCTGAGATAGTTTCTGATTTCTGTTCGCAGGAAGGCATTTCAGATGCTTTACCAAAAACCAGCATTTCCTCGCTGATACGTACAGTTTTCTTTAATCTGGATAATGAACAGATCCCTGCGAAGGCTGTAACTGTTGCGGGATTTAATTTGAAACAGCATTCATTATTAAACAGACTGTTTATTCATGTGAAGGAAAGACTTAATGTAGAATCCAAAGTCACTGATGACAGTGATGGAGCATACAGAAGAATTCTTACTGATTCCTTCCAGGGTTTTTTTCAAAAATCGACAGCACAAAATGCAAAAATCAACAACCCCATGGAAGATACTTACACGGAATTAATTGATAAAATACAAATACTGAAAAATGAAGTTTTACCTCCATTGAAGTTTGCTGAATCTGAAGATCCTGTTACATTGCTTGACGGTATTCAGAACAATATACGATTCTTGCGGGATCTTTCAGGGCACATTCCTTACTACCAGATACCTCTTAAGTTAAACGACTATGAAACAGCTGGAGAACTATACATTTTGAAAAGAAATAATTCAAAAAAGGATAACGACGGAATCTCGGTTCTACTGTCTCTTGACACACAGCATATCGGCCGAGTAGATACACTTATTAATATACATGGCAGAACAGTTATGCTTAACTTCATGATGGAGAATTCCAATAAAGCAAGTTTTGCAAAGACTTACCGCAAGGAATTTGAAGAAGCATTTTGTGAAATGGGCTATACCCTCGCAGGCCTGCGTTCTACTGATGGTAAAAAACCAGGTATACTTGATTCAGAAGACTATATTTTAAAAAATGGAACATATCCTGCTGGAGTAGACTACCGGATATAGTACGAAAGGTTATCAAATGAAAATAAAACATGACAAGGTAATAAAAAAGGCCGCAGCATTAAAATATGAACCATTTTCCGACCGTGCTCCTAAAGTTGTGGCGGCGGGAAGGGGAGAGGCTGCCGAAAACATCCTGAAAAAAGCCCTTGAGCACGATGTGCCGGTACATAAGGATCCATCACTTGCAGATGTCCTTAGCATTATAAGTCCCGGATATGAGATTCCTCCCGATCTGTATGAAGTAGTAGCCGAAGTTCTTGTATTCATATCACAAATGGACAGGGATTATGGAGAAAAATACAGAAACATTTAATGAGTCCGTGATAATCTTAACTCCGGCTGGTATAGTACCAGGTTTGCACTCATGCAATCTTTCGACTGCAGAAAAGCATCAGGGATACTATACAAACCTTTGTCCGACTGATTCAAATCCCTTGAAAGCCTGCTGCAATCTTTCGACTGCAGAAGACCTTCTGTAAACGTTTACAGTTTAATTGAAACAAATTGTTTCTAAAAATACTGTTCCGAATACCTGCGGAACCTGAAACAGTCTTGGCTCGAACGCCGTATATCCGTTTTGACCATACTGTAATGCATCGCACTACAGCAAAGCCTTACAGGACACTACAACGCTCTTCCCTCCGACTAATACAAAGCCATGTGACCCTGTATTAATCTTTGGCCGAATATTTCCAAGCCTTTGACCCGGAAATACTCCTGACTCGATTATCACGAACCCTTAATTATTGTTTCACCATAAAAAAAATATATCCTGACAATATATTCTTTTTAAGAATTACTGATATAATGTATTATGATATGGGGGGTTTTAGAATGCAGCTTATAGAATTGAAAGAAGGCATTTTTTACATACCTGGCGTACTAAATACAGGTGTTGTTACTGCTAATGGCAGCATATGTGGAATTATTGACTGCGGTATTGACAAAAATGCTGCTAAAAGAATTTTAAATATCTTAAAGAAAAACGGGCTTGTTTTAAGGGACATTTTCATAACACACGCTCATGCCGACCATTTTGGTGCCGCATCCTATTTAAGGCTTATGACTGATGCCACTGTCACAGCACCTTTGTTTGAATCATGTATAATGGAACACCCTTTTTTTGAGCCGTATTATCTTTTCTCAGGAGCATCACCTCCTGACGAGCTGAAAACCAGGATTCTAATGGCAGAAAACCCATGTGCTCCGGACAGAACAGTGGATGGTACTGAAAACATAACACTTGGCGAAATGAGATGCACTTCTATTCCACTTAAAGGTCATACAATTAATCATATGGGTCTGGAAGTAAACGGTGTATTGTTTACCGGTGATGCGGTTCTTTCAGAGACTGTTTTAAGAAAATACAAGCTGCCGTTTTTAAGTGATGTACATGCTCAGCTCAATACCCTGAATAAGCTTATGGAATCAGTTTACGACCTGTATATGCCTTCGCATTCCGAACCTTTTACATGCATACGGGAAGAGACAGGTTTTCATCATCAAACAATTTTAAAGACAGCACAAGGCCTTAAAGATATTGCATATAGGAAAAGGTCAACAGAAGAAATGCTTGAGAATTTATACAATATACTGGGGATTAAAGAAATAAGCCTTCAGCAGTATTATCTTGCCAATACTACTCTTCATGCATTTTTGAGCTATCTGGCATGCGAAGGTGTTTTAAATAGTGTGATTGAAAAGAACTGCCTGTACTGGCAGACAGCAAAATAAATCTTTTTTCTTGAAAAAATGATGCCTATATAATAGAATATGCATCTAAAGATATCATTTTGGAGGGGATTATTATGGGAACATACCTTAATATGGAGAATAGACAACTCGAAAAGAAATTAGTGGAAATAGACAGCAGATACAATGATTTTAAGAAAAAAACCCTGGATCTTAACATGGCAAGGGGAAAGCCGGGCCCTGACCAGCTGAACCTGTCAATGAATATGTACAGAAATGATGGCAGCGATCACTTTTATACTGCTTCAGACGGAACCGACTGCCGAAATTATGGAGGTATAGATGGTATTCCTGAAGCAAAAAGACTTTTTTCCGCAATGCTTGGGATAAATGAAAATGAGATAATTATCGGTGGAAACTCAAGCCTTAACATGATGCATGATTCTGTTGCCCGTGCAATGCTTTTTGGTGTATATGGGGGAAGTAAACCCTGGTCCGCTTGCGACAGGGTCAGATTTCTATGTCCCAGCCCCGGGTATGACAGGCACTTTAATATTTGCAGGCTTTTTAATATTGAAATGATTACCGTTGAAATCAACAGTGACGGTCCGGATATGGAGACAATACAGAAGCTTGCAGCACAGGATGAAACCATTAAAGGCATATGGTGTGTTCCGCAGTATACAAATCCTGAAGGCATAACATATTCGGATGAAGCGGTAAAAACATTTGCAAAGATGAAAGTAAAGGCTGATGACTTCAGAATATTATGGGACAATGCTTACTGCGTTCATGACCTTTATGAGGATAAAAAGGAAAGAGTGGCAAACATTATTGATGAGTGCCGCAGGGCGGGAAATCCACACAGGGTATACATGTATGCCTCCACATCAAAAATCACCTTTCCAGGTTCAGGAGTGGGTATGATGGCAGCAAGCCATGAAAACCTTGACTTCTTAAGGGAACAGATTAAGATGCAGACTATCGGACCAGACAAGATGAACCAGCTTATGCATGTAAGATTCCTTAAGTCTCCTGAGGGAATTGAAGACCTTATGGGGAAACATGCAAAAATACTACGACCAAAGTTTGAACTTGTATGGAACATATTAGAAAAAGAACTGGGTGATACCGGTATAGCAAGATGGAGCAAACCCAATGGCGGTTATTTCATAAGTTTTTATTCACTTCCAGGATGCGCCAGGAAGATTGAGCAGCTTGCAAAAGCAGCAGGGCTAAAAATTACTCCTGCAGGGGCAACTTATCCATACGGAGATGACCCATCCGACAGCAACATACGAATTGCACCAACGTTTCCGTCTATTGATGAGCTTAAAACTGCAATGGAGCTTTTTTCATTGTGTGTCAAAAAGGCATGTATAGAAAAGATAAGGGAGAAGTAAAACATGAGGGATGAATACCAGACGCCATTTAATACAAGGTATGCCAGCACTGAAATGAAAAGGGTTTTCTCACCCAATATGAAATTCACAACATGGAGGAGCCTGTGGATAGCTCTTGCAGAAGCCCAAAAGGAACTGGGGCTTGACATCACTTCCGAGCAGATAGAAGAGATGAGAAAGAGCTGCAACAATATTAACTATGAAGAAGCAGAGGTGATTGAGAAGGAAACAAGGCATGATGTAATGGCACATATTCGTGCATATGGTATGCAGTGTCCGAAAGCAAAAGGCATTATTCATCTTGGTGCTACTTCATGCTATGTAGGGGATAATACAGACCTTATATTAATGCGTAATGCCCTTAATATTATCAAAAGAAAAATTGCAGCAGTAATTGACAGGCTTTCCGGCTTTGCCATGGAGTTCAGAGCACTGCCTGCACTCGGGTATACACATTTTCAGCCTGCTCAGCCTGTGACGGTAGGGAAGAGGGCATGTATGTGGATACAGGACCTGTTAATGGACCTGGACGATGTGGAATACATTACAGAGAAAGTCGGATTTCTTGGCAGCAAGGGTACTACCGGCACTCAGGCAAGTTTTCTGAAGCTTTTTAACGGAAATCATGAAAAAGTTAAAAAACTTGATAAGATAATTGCTGATAAAATGGACTTCCACTTTGTCTATCCTATAACCGGGCAAACCTATCCAAGGAAGCTTGACAGCAGGATACTTTGTGTACTATCATCAGTTGCGCAGAGCGCATATAAATTCAGCAATGATATACGCATATTACAGAGCCTGAAGGAAATTGAAGAACCGTTTGAAAAAGAGCAGGTAGGTTCCTCGGCAATGGCCTACAAACGTAATCCCATGCGATGCGAAAGGATTTCTGCTTTGTCAAGGTATGTTATAGTGAATTCACTCAATCCTGCCATCACGGCATCAACCCAATGGTTTGAAAGAACCCTTGATGATTCTGCTAACAGGAGAATATCTATACCTGAAGCATTTCTGGCAACTGATGCGGTACTCAACATATACATGAATGTATCGGAAGGACTGGTTGTATATCCTATGGTTATAGAAAAGCATCTCAGGTCGGAGATTCCATTTATGGCAACTGAAAATATCCTTATGGAAGCAGTAAAAAGAGGCGGAGACAGGCAGGAGATTCATGAGAAAATAAGAGGGCACTCTATGGCTGCTGCAAAAAACGTTAAAGCAAAGGGAGGAGAAAACGATCTTTTGAAGAGAATTGCATCCGATGAAGCTTTCGGACTCACGCAAGATGAACTGGACTTGCTTCTGGATCCGTCAAAATATATTGGGCGAGCGCCTGAACAAGTCGAAGAGTTTATAAGCACTTTAGTAAGGCCAAGAATTAAGAAAATCGATTTTTCACACATTCATTCGGAACTTAATGTGTAGGTTGTTGAAAAAACTGTGCAGTTATTGTAGAATTAAAGCATGCTTTTTCACGGAGGTTTTATAGTTGATTAACAAGTACAGCAGTATTCCTCTGTACAGCCAGCTAAAGAGTATTATACTTGAAAAAATTGAAAACAGAGAATTCAAGCCGGACACACGCATACCTTCCGAACAGGAGCTTTGCGAAAAGTATGATATCAGCAGGCCGACCGTAAGGCAGGCCATAAACGAGCTTACAAACAGCGGCACACTGTACAGATTAAAAGGGAAAGGCACTTTTGTTGCCAGAGTAAAGGCAAGAATAAATATAAAGAACTATTCAGGGTTTACTGATTCCATTCTCGACAGTGAAGTTCCAGGTGAACGAAAGATAATTTCTATTGATGTTATATCAAGCAGGGATAACAGAAAACTAGACGATGTCTTTTCACTCACACCTGCACCAAGCCAGGAAAACGAGTTTGCAAAAATTGTTTTCCTCTCAGAAATGGACAGTGAAATAACTGGTCTTAACCAGTCATTCATACCTGTTTATTTATTTCCTGATATAGTAGATGCAATAAATGATAAAAAACCTGCTTATGATATTTTGAAAGGCAAGTATCCGCTGCTCCCCGCCAGAACAAAAAGCATGATAGAAGTGGTCCACACAGACAGTAAAGAAGCATCTTATCTTAGCATACAACCAGGACAGCCGCTTTTAAAGATAGAAACCGTAATCTATTCAAAGAACGGTCAGACTATAGAATACAATACCTGCCGGTACCGTGCGGACAAGTGCAGGCTGGAGTTTGAGAACACCAGATAGTTTATCTGATTTCAACCCCCCATATTTTCTGTCCTCTTGTTCCGACTACTGCGATATTCTCAAAAACAGCAGGAGAAGCCTCAACTATTGCCTCAAGGTCGGCAGAATCCAAACACCTTCCTGTTTCAGCTTCAAACAGATGCATATGGCCTCCGGAGTCGCATAATATCAGGTAGGCCTTTCCCTGCTTGCTGTAAACGGCAACAGGTGAACTCCAGGAATAGTTCTTAAGCTCAACCGACCATACGGTATTCCCGCTTTTTTTATCGAGAGCAATAAGCTTTCCGCCCGAATTCCGGTTACCTGCCTTTGCAATATTGAATATAACAAGATTTCCTATTGTATTTTTTCCGACCACCGGCGATGCAAGAGCACCACCGTTTGTTTTAGGGTCATAGTAACAATTCATTGAAACCTCCCATACAAGTCCTCCGGTAAGAGCATCAATCTTCCTGATGTATGATTCCCCGCCTTTTCCCTGGCGGTCAACCTCACATGCCGTATATATGTAAGCACCACCTGAATCATCTTCTTCAAGCACCATTGTGCTGTCTGTATCGTCTGTAACGTTTCTAAGCCATACAGGCTTAAGGGTATTAATGTCTATGCACTGTAGAAGGCCGGTATTATCAGCAAAATAAATATAGTTTTTATATCCAATCGGTGAATTTTCAACGCCTATTGATTCACCATAGGGAGACTTGTATCTGTATTTTACAATATCAGGTTTTATGCTTATGATATTTTTTGATTCATCAAAAGAAGTATTGAGATTTACTGAATACAGAATTCCGTTTTCTCCACATTGTAAAAGTGTATCCGATTCCGAATGAAAAAGAGAACCAGAATCGAACGCTCCCCATGCTCTGTAAGCTTCAGGGTCTCGTCCATTTATGAAATGTAGAAGACTGCTGTCCACAAGGCTGTATATCCTGAAGCCGAATGGCACGGATTTTCCCTTCCTTGAGCCTATACCCTGTCCGGCATACAGAAGGGGATAACCTCTTGGATCAATGCTGACACTTCCCTTGTGGGGGTATCCAATTATAATTGGTTTTCGTGTGGGTAATCCGTCTTCAAGGTCCAAAAAGTAAATGTTCCCGTCAAGAGTTGCATAGATAACTTCTGTAAGTCCTGTTTTATTCTTCTTTTGGGGGTATATGTTCATCTTTTCTCTTAAACTCTTGTTCCATCTCACAATTGAAGGCTGGCCGCTCCATCCTGTACCGGTCCATGTATCAATATATCCAGTTGTTGTAAACCAGACCTTTTCAAGCTTTTCCTCTGTAATATCAGCCAGGCCATAAGAAGCGAAGTTTCGCCAGTTATTCCCTCTAAATGTTGTTATACCCGGAATGCTTGAATACTCTCCAGGGTCAGAAAATATTATTTTTTCCTCTCTTCTATAATCCGGGCAGACCTGTCCGTCCTTTATAACCTCATGCCTGAAACCTTTAAAGTTTTCAGGCAGGCATTCTTCACAGAGCTTTGGAGGCAGTGGAGTGGGAGTGCAACTTGTAGTCTCACTAACAGCATTCTCTTCATGAGCAGCACTAACCTGCTCTGAAGCAGGTGAAGGTGAAGGGGAATGAAAGTATGTAAAATGCGTTTTTGTGTTTACGCTCTCCTCATTCATCACATCTTCTTCATTTGTACAGGAACTGTATTTATTTAAGAACAGGCGCCCATAGGATTTTACGCAAAGAAAAACAGACAATGCTGCCGTAATGCCAACGACTGCAAACAGAAATATGTTTTTATTGAAACCCGTTATTCTTTTATCCATGTATATTACTCCCGTTTACGAGTATACAACAAAGCTTGAGAAATATAAAGAAAAACGTAACATAATGTCTGATTGGCACAAATGCTTGATGAATACATTATATTCTAATATAATGTATTGCGTAAAAACAAAATAACGGAATAAAGGAGTTTGCTATGGAACCGAAGATACTGGACGGAAAGAATCTGGCAAAACTTATTGAAAAAAAACTTATTGAGCGGGTTAAAAAGATTAAGGCAAAAACAGGATTTACACCTGTACTTGCTACTATACTGGTGGGTAATGACCCTGCTTCTGAAACATATGTAAAGATGAAGGGCAATGCATGTAGAAGGATAGGAATAGAATCTCTCAAGGTTGAGATGCCGGAGTATACTACTACTGATGAACTCATACATAAAATACACAGCCTTAACAGAGATGATAATGTTTCCGGCATTCTTCTTCAGCACCCTGTTCCGGGACATATATATGAACAGCAGTGCTTTAATGAAATAGCCCTTTCAAAAGATGTTGACGGGGTAAATACAAACACTTTTGGCAGGATGACGATGAAAATGGAATCGTTCAAATGCGCTACTCCTCTTGGAATAATAACAATGATGAAGCACTATGACATTGAAATTGAAGGTAAAGAGGCTGTAGTGGTCGGGCGCAGCCCCATTGTCGGAAAGCCTGTTGCCATGATGCTTTTAAATGAAAATGCTACAGTAACAATATGCCATTCCAGGACGAAAGACCTTCCTGATGTAATTCACAGGGCAGATATAGTTGTAGGTGCGGTAGGAAAACCAAAATTTATACAGGCAGACTGGATAAAAGAAGGTACCGTTTTAATAGATGCAGGCTATAACCCGGGCAATATAGGTGATATAGACCTTGAAAACGCATCGAAGAAGTGCTCGGCATATACACCTGTTCCCGGTGGTGTAGGTCCAATGACCATAGCAAGCCTTCTAAGCCAGACAGTTGAAGCGGCAGAAAGAAGATAACGGGGCTGGAAAAACTCAGGTATGTACCTGTAATAATGGCAAACTGTAACCTGCAAAATACTCTTTCATAATGACTTGGCCAAAGGAGTGGAAAAATGCAAATAACATTTTATGGATACAATACATTTTTAATTAAATCTGAAAATAAAAAGATTATTATTGACCCAGGTGGTGGCTTTTATCTTTTCAAAGGATGGCTAAAAACATTAGTCCCGAAAGAGGAATGGCCTGATATAACTCATATATTCGTAACTCATGGCGATCCAGATCATTACT
>CAYYGK010000022.1:0-20297 GCA_964471145.1 uncultured Eubacteriales bacterium
ATAGCAATGTAAATAGCTGCAGAAGCTGGTCATTATCTTTTGTGTTTCAAAAGCATTTTTTTTACCGAATCTATGCAGCTTCCAATATGCACTTCCTCCCATGTCGGATGCAGAAACAGGCTGACTGTCATGTAACGCAGCTTCTTTGCCACAGGACACACAACCTCATCATACTTTACTGATTGTGGGTTTGTGTACTCTTCTGATTTAAACGGGAACCTGGCGGTACCAAATCCGTTAAGCTCCTTGTACGCCTTTTCTTCATAGGCTTCGGGCCACTGTATCCCGTAGCAGGGTATCCCTTCATCGGTAAGTTCCTTAACGAACGCCTCAGCTTTTATATCCAGCCTGTCAATATCAAGAAGGAGCGGATACCACCAGTAAGCATTCTTCCTTTTTTCAGTATTGAGAGGAACAGCCTTTATGCCTTCAAGCCCGGCAAAAGCCTCATCATACATTTTTGCATATTTCCGCCTTCCTGCAAGGTTCCAGCTGTCAAACCTTTCAAGCTCATTGATGCCTATAACAGCCTGTATTTCGGTCATCCTGTAGTTGAAGCCCACACGGTTGTGAATGTAGGGCAGCTTTTCCTCAAGGGCAAGAAGGTTAAGCCTCTGTCTTACATCATAGCCATGATCCCTGAAGGATCTGCACTCCCATCCAAGGTCTTCATTATCCGTTACAACCATTCCGCCCTCTCCCCCGGTTGTGAAGTGCTTGCTCTGGCAGAAACTGAAGCATCCTGCATCACCTATGGTGCCAACTTTTCTGCCTTCAAACTCACCGCCGAAACACTGTGCACAGTCTTCAATGACATACAGCCTGTGTCTCTTTGCAATATCCATTACAGGTCCCATATCAGCCACCACACCATAAAGATGAACCACCACTATCCCTTTTGTTCTTTCTGTTATAAGGGATTCAATTTTAGACGGGTCCATGGTATGGTCTTCGGTCACATCAGCAAAAACCGGAACTGCACCTGCCTGTACCACGGCAAATGAAGAAGCTATGAATGAATATGAGGGCACAATCACTTCATCGCCCGGTCCTATACCAAGACTGCTTATGGCTATATGAAGCGCTGCCGTCCCGTTTGTGCAGGATACTGCCATCTTTGCACCAATCCACCCGGCCCATTTTTTTTCGAATTCCATCCCCTTCGTTCCAGTCCAATAGTTTACTTTGCCGCTTTTTAAAGGTTCAAGTACATCTGAAAATGACTTTTCAGCAAACTGCGGCCACATCGGAAACTCAATGTCTTTTTTATTACCCATTTTGATACACCCCTTTAATAGTTTTTATTTTATGGTCTTACGAATTTATCATCAGCCGAACTTTCATAAGCTGCCTCTATAACCTTCTGCACCTGTACCGCTTCCTCGACAGGCACCTCAACAGGTATCCCCTCCAGAACAGAACGGCCGAATGATTCAATCTCTCTGGCATACATGTTACCTAATTCCACTTCCACGTGCTCAGATTCTCCATCTTTCTTATCCTGCTGTGCGTCATAACCCTTGTTGTCGCCGGTTATTACTATATCAAGGTCACCCCCGTCAACCTGCCCTATTGTTTCCTCACCAATTAAATGGCCCCTGGTACCGTAAAACTCAACTCTCCATTTTGCTGCTTCATCAGGTATGTTAAAGTATGAATCAACATGACAGAATGCCCCGTTGTCAAGCTCAAACATCATAGTTGAAGAGTCCTCCACCTCATAATTGAATACCCTGGTACCGTTAAGTGCAGCCACTTTTTTTACCTTTGAACCTGTTATAAACTGGATAAGGTCAATGCAGTGGACACCCATGTCCATCAGTGCGCCGCCTCCCCCAAGGGATTTCTTCTGTCTCCATGCGTTTTCCATATCCGGATACCAGCACGTAAACTGTGCTCCGCAGCTGACAATCTTTCCAAGTGTACCAGCCTGAATTATTTCCTTCATTTTCATGTTATACGAGCCAAATCGCATCATGAAACCTGCTGCAGCCAGAACTCCCTCACTGCGGCAGATCTTAACAACCTCATTTGCCTCGCTGGCAGTAAGTGCTACAGGCTTCTCTATCAGAATATGTTTTTTGGCCCTTGCAGCCTTTATTGCCTGTTCCCTGTGAAAAACCACCGGGGAAGCTATATACACAGCATCTATCCCAGGATCAGAAAGCAGATTATCAACACTGTCATATGCCTTTGTGGCATTATGTTTTTTTCTTATCTTTTCTGCAAATTCCATATTCACTTCCATTACAGCCTCAAGTTGTGCATTGCAGGCAAGCAATATCCCCGGTATGGTTCTCCTGTCTGCAATACCCCCTGCACCTATTACATCCCATTTAACCCTTTTCATTCAGATTCCTCCTCTTTTTTGTCAATTGCACTCTGCAACCAGCGGCCCAGCAAGTTCTTCAAGGAAGAACAGCTTGCCAGGCAGTGCAGGCATGAAACTGGACGGCACCCATATGTCCGGTGCATACCTCAAAGTAACCCACAGGGAAACACCCTGCCACTGCATACCCCTCCCCAGTACACCATCACATCCCCCTATGATCCTGTGGGATTTTAGAAATATCCCGGGGCCTATTGTGTTTGCTCTGCAGGGGACAAGTGTTGTCCTGCTCTTGAAGCTGGTTATCGCATTCTGCTCTATGGTAAGCGGATGCAGTTTTGCCCCGAGCCTGTAGTCCTGACTTCTCCACTCCTCAACGCTGTCAAACTCCGCAGCGAAATGGGGTTCCCAGAAGGCTATGTGAAAAACCCTGCCTATGCCAAAAACAGTAACAAGCTTTGCTCCTTCCTTTACAAGGTCGGATATTCTGCCGGGATATGCAGGAAGATTGTCTTTAGTAGCAAAATTACGCTGATTCTCAGGAACCGTCAATTCGCCCAGGGGGCCGTAAAACGCATCCTGCATTGCGTTCTGGAAGGCTCCGGGATTGTCGGACTCAAGCGTATTGCCCTCCCCGTCACTCCACTCATCCATATTAAAGCCGTATACATGCCTGCAGTCTGTGTTCCATTCCTTCAGGAAATATACAGCCCACCTGTACATGCCCATCGGCCCTACCGGAAGGACAAGCGCAAGCTTTCTTCCCTCCTGCCCTGTTCTTCTTATCTCCATGGCAATTTCATGACCCATCATCATGTTAAAGTCATGTATGTTTTCACACGGAACCGGTTCAAAATCATCGTTCCAGAAATCCTGCCTTTCAATTATTCTCTCCGGTGGATATGAACAGCACCTGTCGATCCTGTTCATATCCCATCCTGCCGGAAAGAATCCTTCCAGCAGTGAACCCTTTGCAGTATCAAGAAAATCCATTATTAAACCTCCTAAAAATATTACGGCAGCAGCCTTTTGGTCCCAAGGCGCGGCCAGGCCCTGCACCTTCTGAACCCTTCGGCATAATCCGCACCGCACTGCAGCCCCCTGAACTTTGAAACGGTTCTGATAAAGTCAAGAAAATCTATGCTGTCATGTTCAAGAAGCCATTTTACCTGTGACTTGTGACAGCTGTTTGCCCTGAGCTTTATGTCAATAACCCCGCTTATGTCCACATATTCCTCCGGCAGGAAGTCAATCCCGGCAAGGGTATCCATATAGTAGAGAGGAACCACCTTTGGATAAGCGGGGTTTTCTGTAAACATATGCGGGATACTTGATGAGAAACTTGCATCAAATACCATCTTTGATGTCTCCACATGGTCCTTCATATAGTCCTGGGGGCTGTGGGTTATGATAATGTCAGGGCTTACATGCCTTATCACATCAATTACCTTCTTTACGTTTTCAGGATTTGAAGAGTCCACCTCAAGGTCCGGTATGCCAATACCTGTAACCTCCTGTGCTCCAATAACAGCTCCAGCCTCCCTGGCCTCCTTTGACCTTATTCCACTGAGCCTGTCAGGCGTTATAACAGCATGCCCCTTGTCCCCGTTTGCCACATGGCACATGTAAACCCTGTGCCCTTCTTTTGCGTATCTGGCAAGCGTGCCGCCGCACCCTATCTCCAGATCATCCGGGTGGCAGCCTATTGCAAGTACATTCATTAAGCATTTCACCTCCTTGAATTCATTTGTTCAGTGCCCTTATTAATTATCCACAAAAAAGATCACCCGAAAATACTATCCAGCATATACCTTGCTGCACCTAATACGGCAGGATTGCCTTCCAGGGCTGAATACCTGACTGAAACCCCGTCTTTCCCGGTATTTAGTGATATAAGAGCCAGTTCTTTGCTTAATTCGTCCATAAATACCTCTCCCAGCCTGGTAATCTCACCACCTATTACTACAACTTCAGGATTCAACAGGTTTACCGCACTGTTTATACCCGAAGCCATCATCCTTGCTGTATCCCTGATTACCTCAACAGAAAGACTGTCTCCCATATCCAGTCCTCTCTTTACAGTATCAATATTTATCCTGTTAATATCCCCTCCGGTCATATCACTCAAGACAGTCTCCCTGCCTGAGACCAGACCGAATACTATTTTTTGTATTATTGATGGAATATTTGCCATTACCTCAAGACATCCCCTGTTGCCGCATTTACATTTAGGACCGTTTATGTCAAGGGACATGTGCCCGATTTCTCCCGCCATTCCGTTTGATCCGGTAAATATTTCTCCATTCAGGATTAGCCCCGAGCCAATCCCTATATTAACATCCATGAAAAGGAGATTATTTACATTTCCTTTAAACACCAGCTGTTTTTCAGCATATGCACAAAACGATGATTCATTACCTACCAAAACGGGACCATCGCCATATGCCTGCTTTATACTACTGTAGAAATTATTTTTTTTATCCAGGGGAACAACTGTAGATGATATGACTATATTTTTTTGATAGTCTATCAGGCCCGGTACTCCTATGCAGATACCCAAAAGCTTTTTTTTCGGTATTGTGCAGTCCGAAAGGAGACCTGCAACCACACCGGATATCTTTCCTCCTATATCGGCAAAATCATCAAGTTCAACTCTCCTGCTTGCAACAATACTGCACTTAAGGCCGCATAAGACACATAAAAACCCATCTGCATCTATTTCTACCGCTGCAACATACCCTCCGTCCGGGTTAACCTCAAGCATAATGGGCTTTCTCCCGCTTGTGTTTGTGACACCCGCACCTGTCTCCATCACATATCCGTTTT
This sequence comes from uncultured Eubacteriales bacterium, assembly GCA_964471145.1. Lineage (GTDB taxonomy): Bacteria > Bacillota > Clostridia > Acetivibrionales > STF1-152 > CAYYGK01. The sequence continues at coordinate 5,156 of CAYYGK010000022.1, forward strand.
TAATCAGTTCATCAACAAGGGAAGAAACAGTGGTGGGACTAAGACCCGTCTTCTGGGCAATATTGGCCCTTGACAGTGGTGCGTACCTGTCTATAAGCCTGAATATAAGGGACAGATTGGATTCCTTAATCAGCTTCTGGCTTGAGCTTTTGTTCTTATCCTCTTTCCTTAATGCTTTCATTTTTCTCTCCTGTTTTCACGGTATGATTATCTTTTATTGTATCACATGTATTTATAAATTCAATGGATAAATTAAAACATTTCTACCAATTCACTAAGTCCTTCGCTCCAGAACAAAAAAAATTTTCTTTTGAAATTCTTTTTGATATAATTGAGTTAGTAATAAGCAGGAGGGTTTGTTTTGGTAACTGAGAAGCAGATAGATAATGTTGTTGATAAGATTGTGAAAAATACCAAACCCAAAAAGGTTATTTGGTTTGGTTCATATGCAAGTGGTGAACCCACAGATGACAGCGACGTAGATTTATTAGTTGTGAAAGAAAATAGTGATGTTCCAAGGCATAAAAGAGGTAGGGAGATAAGGAAATACTTAAGGGGAATGAAAATACCTCTTGACATTCTTGTTTATACTGAAGATGAAGTTAATGAATGGAAGGATGTTAAGGCATCATTTGTGTATGATATTATTGAGAAGGGTAAAACTTTATATGGATAAAAAATACAAGCTTGCTCTAAACTGGATTAAGAAAGCATAACATGATTTTGGCATGGCTCAATTAGCATTGAAAGATGGAAGGGAATTTACTGATTCAATATGTTTTCATTGTCAGCAATGTGTTGAAAAGATGATAAAAGCATATTTGATTAAAAAGATTTTACCTTTGCAAAAACTCACAGCCTTGTATATTTACTTGACTTGGTCTTTAATTGTGAGAAAGTTACTGATGATGGCAAAGAACAAGCATATTCATTGGCAGAAGTTCTTGAAGATTATGCAGTAGGTGTGAGATATCCCAGTGATGATTTTGAACCTACATATGATGATGCAAAAGAAACTTTCAATACTGCTAAGAAGTTGAAATTAATATTTGAGCAGAAGATAGCAGATATTGAGAACCAGAAGGCATTAAAGGATACGGAAAATAACAATACATGATGAATTACAAAGAAATTAATATGACTGGTATATACTGGAGGCAAAGAGCTTGTCCAGTTATCTTGTCCTTCAATTGTTGAAACCAGCATTCATTCTATTTTCAGATTATCGTATTCAAAATCCAGGTACTCCTGGTTTTTTATATTCAGGTTATCAAATATTCTGTAGCCTGTTCCATAACTTTTTTTACCTTTTCAGAATTCTGAGCCTGTTTGGTTTATTTTGCAGCAGGCAGACTGATGCATATCTCAAGCCATCCGTTGCCTTTTCACTGCTGCAGCTGTTCTTCTTAACATGCGCAAACAACCCCAAAAATCCTTTTTTTGAATTGTATCAGTATAAAATGAAATGCAGGTATGAAAAAAATTAAAAATAATGAAGAAAAACCTTCAGGTTCTAAACAACTTAAGCACCACATTCATTATAATATAGTTCAAACTTTTGGAAATGACAAAACACCAGAGCAGCACTGCAGGAAACACCAGCCTCTGGTAAAACGGCTTGAAACGGTATAGTACATTTACTCCCCTGCTGATAATTGCGGCAAACCAGAACAGTGGAAGGACAAAAAGAATTGCAATACCCAGCAGGACGAACGTACTGGTCCCCGTAAGGTCGGTATCCCTGAAAAGGTAATACAGCATTATCTCGGCAGGTATAACAGGGATGTGGGCCATAATGTATATCTTCATTACCTTTATCAACATTCCTTCGTACAGGTGCTTCCTCTCCTTTTTGAAAACCTTGAAAAGGTCAAACACAGGTACTGCAAAAATGACCGTATCAAGCAGCCCTGTAATAAGTATAACCATCAGCAGGACTACAGCGTTGATAAAGCCCCTGCCTGTATTGAAAAGGGCCTTGTATTCCTCAATTACATATGGAAACAGTATGTCACATGCCCCAACAAATATTATACCCGCTGCAAGTGTCCTCTTTCCTGCTGTAAGCCCGCTGAATATCCTCCCTGGAAACAGAAGTATGTCAGCTATCCGGTTCATCTCAAGTCTCCCCTTTTAATTTCCGTTTCTTTTTAATAATTCTATAACTAATGGCAGGCAAAAGCAATGCCGCAAACATGAAATTTGCTACACTGCAAACAAGAAACCTTTCCATGTTTTGAGTTGATGTTGGGTGCGTTTTACAAGCAAAGGTCCTGTATGCCGGTTCCATCAAGCCCCATATTTTTGGCAAGTGCAATCATGATACCTGATGAAGGGTCTACCGCATAATCCAAAACATAGACTTTATCCTTAACAATATTTATTTTTTCGACCTGGCTGCTATCATACTACGGAGGAAATGTCATATTTCAGCTTTATTGTGTTATTCCCACCAACTGAAACTGTTCTTCAATCATCAGCTACACCCTTGTTGCCTTCAAAAAGTGATTTAACAAATCCTTTTTCCAGCTTGGTGGTATATGAGAAGGTCACCCCGAATGAAACAAGGGTAATGGTAAAAAATAATCAGACCGGCTTTAAAACTTTTTCTGCCCGGCATTTTTTGTAATAGTCCGGACAATGCTAAAATACCAATGGCAATCAACCAACCTTTAAACTCTGTTTCATTTTGATAAACAAATAAAAAGATGCAGAAGCCAAAATCAAGGTAAAAATTAATCCTGTAATCCATAATAAAGTACTGCCTTTTTGCTTGATTGGTTTAACTGGAGCTGCTTCATCATGCGAGGGATAAGCTTGCTACATGCTTTTCTGATGTGATGAATATACTATACTGTATTTAATGTGATTTTTAAACAGCACCTAGAGGAATTACCCTGTTTTCGGGTGTTAAGTACTTTATTGTATCTGCCATGCATATAATCCCACCTTCACCAACCTGCTTCTGCCTGTTGTCTTTAAGCTTTTCAAATGCTTTAATATCAGATTTGTGGGGGCTGCCGGTCTTCTTTATTTCAACAGGATATAATACACCGTTATAATCAATAATCAGGTCAATTTCATTCATGTCTCTGTCCCTGTAATAGCTGAAACCAAAATCATCAAAGCCTTTGTTGTAAAAGCTCTTTAATATCTCTGAAACAACAAATGTCTCAAAAATCCTGCCGCTCATTGCTCCAAACTGAAGTTGTTCAGCTGTATACCATCCTGTAAGATAGCTGGCTAAACCAGTGTCCATGAAATAAACCTTTGGGGTTTTGACAATTCTCTTGTTGAAATTATTATAATATGGCTGCAAAAGGTAAACCAAACCAGACGTTCTAAGTATGGATACCCAGTTCTTTATAGTATCTACAGACTTTCCGTTTTCATTCGCAATTCTAGAATAGTTTAACATTTGTCCTGTTGATGCTGCAAGCAGTCTCATGAATTGCAAAAAAGCGATTTCGTCTCCCACCTGGGATAGTGCACGAACATCCCTTTCAATGTATGTTCTTACATAGTCACTATAGAATTGCCTTGTTGTGTCTTCGCTTGCATCGTATTGATACAGCCACGGCATGGAACCTCTTTGTATTATTTTCCATATATCGAGTAAAGATAGATTATTCATTGCCGCTGCTGCTTTTTTGAAATAGGATGAATCAGGTATGAAAGGCTCATCCCGTTTTTTTCCGAGGATTTCTCTCAATGAAAGTCCGAGCATATGAATGATTCCTATTCTTCCAGCTAACGACTCGGATACATTTTTCATAAGGTGAAAATTCTGGGACCCAGTCATGAAAAACATTTTTTTCTTTTGGGTTTCATCAGCAATCATTTTTATATAGGGAAACAGTTCCGGAGCATATTGTACTTCATCCAAAGCTAAAGGAGGTTTAAATGTCTTAAAAAATAACCCTGTTTCATTCTTTGCATACTCCATAATGTCAGGATTATCAAGGGTTATATAATCTAAATCCTTACATACTTTTTTTAAAACAGTTGTTTTTCCGACCTGCCTTGGTCCTGTAATAATAACTGCAGCATACATGTCCGATACATCCATAATTGCAGCTTCAACATGTCTTTTAATATACATAATACACCTCAAGGTTTCGGTTGTTTTCTAATCAAATTATAAATCAGCCATAGTAAAATGTCAACATCGGTGATTAATGAGTTTTTCAGTATCCGCCACAACTATCCTGTAGCTTATAACAAGCAGAAGAGACGCAGTAAAGGCAAGAACAACAAATGGTACTGATGTGTATGCAGCCGGATTGTTAAGATTCAATCTGTGAAGCCCTTCAAGCACCCATCCCTGAGGTGTGAATACAGCCATCCTTGAAAAGGCGTCCGGCAGTTCCGGGAAGTACCAGAAGCAGCCTCCTGCAAAACCGGTTGCAATTGAAAACACCGGAACGAAAGCCTCAAGGCGGCTGCGCGTGGTAAAAACAGAGGAGAAAAACATGCTTAAACCTGCTGCAGTAAAAATGTACTGTATAAGCAGAATATATTGAAACAGCCCTGAAAAGAGTGTTTCTCCGGAAACCAGCCTGTACAAAAGCATTATGCCTGCCGCCTGGAGCATACCTGTAAGTATCAGAGCGGCAGTGCCACCCCAGTATGAGTATGCAAGCGCCCCAGGTGTTGCACGAAGCCTTTTCAGGGTAGCATTCTCCTTTTCATCCAGCAGCCAGCCGCTGCCCGCCAGAATGTAAAACATAAGAAAAACCAGCAGCATACCTACTGACACCGTCCGGGAGGCAGGAAGCACCGTTCCGGTTGTCTCCACCTCTTCTCCGCCTCCGGTCTCGGTGTAGAGGGTCTGAAGCAGTGGCTTCCCATCCCAGTGCGAATCATAATACCTCCCCGCTTTCTTCCGGAGGTCTTCTGTATCTTTCCCATGAGCCTCAAAGGTGTCGATGCATTTTCTTATGCTCAATTCCCTTGTAATAAGTATGGCAGTCTGCCCTGAGAATACCTCCAGCAGGTAGTTTCTTGAATATGAAGAAGGCAGTACCGAAAACTCAAGAAGCGATTCTGTAATGCCTTCAGTTATCATTCTTTCAAAACCTTCCGGGACTATGAATACAGCCTCTACCTTTCGAAGACTCATCATTTCGAACGCTTCATCCATATCGGCAGCTTCCACCCTGATGCCAGATTTTACAGACACCCTGTGTATAAGCTTCCTGGATGAAGGGGTATTATCCATATCCGATACCGCAATTCTGAGAATTCCCTGCGCCTCGTCCCTTACCGCATATCCGGATATAACCGAAAAAACAACAGGAAATACCAGCATTGAAATCAGCAGCACCCTGTCGCACAGAATGATCCTTAGTTTATAAAACAGCGTTATTGCCAATTTTCTCATAGTACAACGCCTCTGCCCTGCCGGTATGCCCTGACTGCTTCGGCAAGAAGTGAAACTGCAAGCATAAGCGCTCCCACTCCCGCTATATACAGTACATACCTGGATGTATCTACACCGCCGGTACTGGAAAAAACACTCATGTAGCCCTCCATAGCCCACCTGTTAACAGTAATACCGGATATGTATCTTACAGCTTCCGGCATTCTGTGAAGCGGATAAATGCTCCCTCCTGCTGCAGCCATCAGCAGTATACCAAGGCTTCCTGTCATGTCTGCAGCTGCAGGAGTGGATGAGACAGAAGCAACCAGCACAGCCCAGCATGAAACAGAAAACAATACCGCCAGGGTTATTTGAAGTGCCGCTGAAATCGAACCCCGCCAGTAGTTGCCTAAAAAAAACCAGGATGCCGCAAACACAACCATAAACTGTATTCCCCCGGCGAAAAAGGTAACAACTGTTTTCGAAGCAAGTATCCTAAGGTTTCCTGCCATAGGTGTCAGAATCCTGGCATGGACACCCGAAACCCTCTCGTATATTTGAATCCTGGCAACAGGCAGCCCGGTAAACATCAAGAATACAGACAGCAGTGCAGCTGTCATATATTCTCCCGGGGTCACATCAAAAACCCTGACTCCGGCAGTTTCCGCAAAGAAGCTCCTCCTGGTCACCGCAAACCTGAGCATCTGGTCGGCTGTCTCCTGGAACCTGTCCCAGAGTTCCCTGTTTCTTATTCCAGCTTCTTTGTCATAATGATACACCGTGTTCATTGAAGCCTGTCCTGCGCAAACAAGCGTGGACGCACTATCAATTATATTGTACACTATACGGGCCCTGAATGACTGTTTTAAATTACCTATAACCTCTACAGGCTTGTTTTCTCCCATATCAATACTTGAAGTAAAATCCTCCGGGATGACAACAGCAGCAGCAACCTCATTGCCTGATACCATCCTGCGGCATGTGTCCTCATCTGCCGTTATCAGGTTGCTGAACATGCCCGTACCCTTGAGCTGCTCAATAAGAATCCTTGTCATTACGGAATCCTCTTTGTCCGCTACTGCTATATCAAAGGGCTTTATAAAGTGTGCATCCTCCATCAGGCTGTCAGCAACCCCGCTGAACAGGGCAATGAACAAAAAAGGCACAAAAATCATCATGACAACAGCCTTCACATCAGCAAAAACCAGCTTGATGTCTTTTTTAACAAGAGCAATGAAAACCCCCATATAAAAACCCCGCAAACATCTGTTACTGCATAGGTACCAGACCGTTACTTATCAGGAACATGCCAAGTGACATAAGAAGACCGTTTTTAAGCTTTTCCAGGTCCTCTTCGGATATGCTGTTGAGGTCATAGGTTTTCTGTGCGTCAACTGCAGGCAGCTCAAATTCCCCTATGTCAAGCATGTTTTCCCTGTCTATGCCCAGAGTTATAACCGTGCCCTGGGTATTGCTCTCTAACATGTCAATCCCTGCCATTATATCCAGCTCTGTTTTGTAGATCCTTCGCTTTTCATCAGCGGTCCTTTTCATGTCCATGGTTCCTGTAACCTTGTTTTCATTTCCGGAAGAATTTACTGTAACATCAAAATTCGTATGTGAAGACATATCTCCACTGCCATCTCCATTTTGTACAACCGTATCTATTACAGCATCAACTGTCATCTCATCAGACAACATGGCTGATACTATCTTCCTTCCGCCCTCTCCGTTTGCTTCCTGCTGTGTGCTTTTCATGCTTAAAGCAAGCACCTGCTGCTCTCCATCTTCATTTCCAGTAAGCTTTATAACAGCCTCCCCGTCGGCAAAAGCACTGGTGTCAGGTTTATTTCGCCTGACACTTATATCAACCTTCGCAGAACTGTCTTCCTCTTCAGGCCTGAAAGCAAATGACACCTTCCTGGATACTATCCTGTTTGAGCTGTCTATAAGCAGCTCCATCGACAGGCCCTCTGTAAATACAATGCTATCAATGAATTCCTTGAACTCATCAGTAGTTTCCTCTTTAAGACTGTAAAAAGGAACATACAGTGCCAGGATTGATCCCGGTGCTTTCAGGGTTTCGTGCCGTACTGCGGCACCAGTGATGGCAGAGAGCATGCTTTTAGTTTTTTCCTCATCAAACGTTACATGTACTTTCTTTATGCCGCTGCCAAGAGCAGCTTCAGCATCATCCGTTTTGCCAAACTGTATGTCCTCTTCAGCTATCTTTTCCACCAGACTTGAACCCGCATTTTTCATGCTGTTGTCCAACGCCGCATTAAACTCAGAAGGCTTGAGCGGTTCAACTGCATCCTTGTTCCCTATAATCGAGTATACTTCATCTGCAGCTTCAATCCCCAGGTTTTGCATTATCTCTTGGGGCTTGCCGGTATCCGCCTTAATGTAATTGTCCTTAAGAAATGCAGGCACATTGAGGTATACCATGCTTCCATCCTGGATATAGCGTCCGGCAACTACCGGCACTTCATCAAGGTTCAGTGAGAAGTCTGCAAGCGTCCTCTGCCCTGCAGGGTCATACTTGCCTTCCACAGTTATACTTAGCTTTTCAAGTATCTCCAGGAACTGCTTAACCTCATCCAGCCCCCCCACATTACCCGGTTTTATTCCTACCGATACTTCTGTGTTTATCCCTGTGATGCCTTCGGCATTTTTATTCTTTTCATCATAGGCATTCCTGTATGCCTCCTTGATGCTGTCGGTATATCCCTTTATCGCAGCAGCCTCCGCCCTCATATATAGAAACCGGGCAGATTTGGGCAGCATAACCTTTACTGCCGCATAGGCCCCTGCAGCCACAACAGCTACAATCAAGAGAACAATTAAAGCCTTCTTCCCCGCCATACCCCTCATAAAAAAACCTCCTTGACATTTTAATCCCCTTCTGGATTATTCCATACACATTAGTATATCCGAAATGCTTTGTGTCCCGTATTTATGCCTGAGCTCGTCAATAGTACCCACACATTCAAGCTCCCCCCTGTCCAGCAACGCAACCCTGTCACACACACTTTCCATGTCCTCCATGTAATGGCTGGTGAATATGACTGTCCTGCCGGCCCTTGACCACTCCTTCATCATTTCCATTATATACTTTCTGGAAATAATATCGACTCCTGCCGTCGGTTCATCCATTAATAGAACCCTGGGCCTGTGAAGCAGCGACACGGCTATGTTGAGCCTCTTCTTCATTCCCCCCGAGTAGGTATCAACCCTGTCAGCTATCCGGTCTCCAAGCCCTGCCAGCTCCACCGCTTCAGCAATACGTCTTCTGCGTGTATTTCCCTTAATCCCGAAAAGCTCTGCCCAGAATCTCAGATTGGCAATCCCGGGAAGTTTAGTGTAAAGGGATATCTCCTGGGGTACATATCCAATCTGTGTCCTGACCCTGCTGCCCGCAGTTGTAACGTTTTTTCCGTCAATATATGCATATCCGCCGGTAGGTCTTACAACAGTCGCAAGAACAGCCAAAAGTGTGGATTTGCCTGCACCATTCGGGCCTGCAAGCCCGAATATTTCTGACTTTTTCACGGTCAGGCTTATCCCTGTTAATGCGTTATGCTTTCCATATTTTTTAGTAAGTTCTACCACTTTTACAGCAGGTTCGCTCATTTTTGGTCCCTTCCGGCTGCAGTAATCCATCGAATCCGATTATATCAACCAGTGGATTTTTTTTCAATTACAATAACTTTACAATCAGAACAGTCTTGATATCAGAAATACAAGCACCAGTATACTAAGCACCAATGTAGTATTGATAAACAGGTCCCTTACCTTTTTTCTGGCCAGTTCTCTTCTAAGTATGTTTTTTCTCCGAAGGCCTGCACAGGATTTGTTCTCCCTGATATAGTCGTCTATTATTCTCTCTGCTTCCTTTACCATGAAGTCTCTATTCTCCGGATTCACATTCCTGCCATGCATATAGAGTTCTTCCCCTTTTCCAATATTATAAGGCGGTTTATAGTTTATGAATAAATCTTTTTTATTATTCATTATTGCCTCCTCCATAACTTCGACACTATTACCGTCATATCGTCATCCGGCTTCCCGCCGCATCTTAAGCAGGCTTCATCAATAATTGCATCAGCCAGGTATTGGGGATTGAGAGTGTCGGTATTCTCCAGGAACCGGACCATCACGCTGTCAGGATTCTCTCCAAAAGGCGTCAGCACCCCGTCACTTAACAGAATAATAAAGTCTCCGCTTGCAAGCTTCCTTCCCTCTATTTCCGTACGTACTCCGCTTAGGATTCCCGCAGGCAGGCTGACCGACCTTACTGTCGATACATCACTGCCGCTCTTAATAAATGATGTTGCTGCTCCGGTTTTTATAAACTCAGCCCTGCCTGCATAAAGGTCTATGACAACAAGATCTATAGTACAGAAGATCTCTTCTCCGGGTTTTAAAAGCAGCAGTGAGTTTATCATCCTGACAGCCGTATCCTTGTCAAATCCGGCCTCCATAAACTGCTCTATGAACGTCACCACCGCAAGGCTTTGTCTGTGCGCCTGTTTTCCCGAACCCATGCCGTCGCTTAGAGCCGTAAAATATCTGCCTCCCGGTATATCCATAAAACTGTAGCTGTCTCCCGCCGCACTGCTGCCATGCTTTGTTATCCGGACACAGCCTGTTGTAACACTGTAAGTCTTCTGCTGCAGCAACCTCAGCACACATTTCCCGGAGTTCTGCCCGGTACACTCCCCCTCCCTTTTCATCTTCCGTCCTGTCACATCCTGTGCAGTTTTCTCTATAACCGTTTTACACAACATGTTTCCGCTGCAGCCCGGATGCTTTACTACTATTTCACAGCAGCCTGGTCTTTCCTCAAAAACAGCTGCCTCCTCCACTCTGACACCCTTTTTATTAAGTTCATCAACAAGCCTTTCCTCCAGATCCCTGCTTGATAACACCTTGCTCCCTATATCATTGGCAAGCCCGCACATCACCTGTGACAGGCCTTCCAGTTGATGTGTTACAAGGTTTTTTGCCTCTTCAATACGGTCTTTCCAGATCTGACCCGCCCTGAACATCTCATATGCGTTGTTTATCTCCAAAAGAAACCTTTCCTTCCTTTCACACCTCTGCAAGAAGTAATCCGGGATTCCCTCCACATCTATCCTGCCTTTCTTCTCAAGCCTGCCTATTATCTTGAATATTACCTGGTATGTGCTGTAAAAGCTCCTGTCCCAGCAGTGGTTCTTCAGCCCGCAGTCTCTGCAGACCCTGTCTGATACCCGTTCCAGTATCGCTGAGACATCCTTTTTCCCGGTATCTTCCCTGCAGTTGGATACCTGACGGAATGTTTCAGAAACATCTATGAATGCCTTTGAAAACCTTTTCAGCCTTTCAACCGCCATGTCCCTTATCCTGCTGTTATATGTGCTGCTGTCCTTCATCTTTACAGCGCCTGACATCATAATCCTTACAGACCTGCAGGTTCTTGCAGGCACAAGCATGAAAATTGCCGCACCGGCCGCAATATCCCCTATATCAATCAATATGTGCGTTGAACCTGTGAAATACATTGTAAGGAATGCATTCCCCAGCAGAAATCCTATGCAGGAGCCCATCCTTCCCAGCCTTCCAAGTATTCCTGCAAGAAACCCGCAAAAGGCATAGCTGCTTATAAGCATATGGTTCTGCGTAGAAGATATACTGAGAACAAGTCCTGCTGTAAGCCCTATGGCAGCTCCCGCTCCCGGTCCGTATCCAAAAGCAAACAGCATTATTATAAGTATGCAGACAATGCTGCCGGGTGAAAAACCGGCTACATTAAGCTCTGAAAGGCCTGCTGTGGCAAGCGAGGCGGTAAGTGCCATACTGATTACCTGTTCGGAAGTGAAGCCTGTCTCCGGGCGCTCCTTATCAAGTATTACAGCAGCTTTCCGGTAGATAATAACCAGCGTGAATACAATAAAACAGTGAAAGATTGCTGTAATAAGATCGAAAAGCAGAAAACCCGAGCTTATGTTCACCAGCAGCGAGGGTATAAACAAGGACAGCGCAGCAAGCATCCCTGATTTTGCGGGCGATATGTGCTTTCTTCCTGAGAATGCCTCAAGCACTATATAGATTCCCATTGCGAACAGGACAGTCATAATCTGTATGCCGTATCCCCTGCTCGCAATTCCCGCCAAAACCGCTGCAGCAACAGCTATCCTGCTGACTCTAAGGCTTAAGGCAGCTGCAAACAGCGGAAAGCCGAAGGGCATGAGCCCCCCGGCAATCACTGCTCTTCCCAGAAGGAAGGCCGCTGCCAAAGCAACAGTGTTCCTTTTGGTAAGTATCTTCCTTAACAGCTTGAGTATCCCGGCTTCATTTAATACCTGCCTGGTTCGGTATCTGACAGTATGCGGTTTCATCTTTTGTAACCTCCGGTAAAATGTGCCTCCTGATTATACTACAGCCTGAAAGAGTTATTTGTCATTTGGAGGTGTCCGCCTGCCGACAGGCATCCGACACATACCGTCAAAACCGCCGTACATGCTGCAGGTTTTTACCTTTAATACAATCCTTCTCACAGTCATGGATTATATTTCAGGGCAAAAAACCTTTATCTTTTGTATTATCCGGTCATACGTTTTTTTAGGTATTACCTTGTATTTCTATATATTTCCCGTCATTTGTACAAAGGTCCGAGGCTTTTACATGCCCTGTAGTCGGAGCCTTCCTTATCCATCCCGAAGGCGTTCCACATTGCAGGCCTGTAAATCCTGTTTTCAGGCACATTATGCATACATACCGGTATTCTCAGTATTGAAGCCAGGGTAATCAGGTCACCGCCGAAATGGCCATAACCAAATGCCCCGTGGTTTGCTCCCCAGTTTGCCATAACCGAGTAAACATCTGCAAATGCGCCCTTTCCTGTAAGTACCGGCACAAACCAGGTCGTGGGCCATGTGGGATTGGTTCTCACATCCAATGCTTCATGCACGCTTTCAGGAAGCTCCACAGTATACCCCTCTGCTATCTGCAGCACCGGCCCCAGTCCGTCTATCAGGTTTATCCTGGACATGGTAACCGGCATCCCTTCCTTTGTTGTAAAGTCGGTTGAGTAGCCTCCCCCTCTGAAGTATCCGGTGTCCGCCGCTCTCCAGCTGACAGCATCAATGCATCTTTGTGCTTCCCCGGGAGTTATCTCCCAGTAGGGTTTCATGACGGGTTTTGCGTCTGTTGTCTGTTCTCCTGTACCGTCAAGTGCTGCAGGTCCTGAATTTATTAAGTGTATCAGCCCTCCTTCCGCTCTTCCGCCAAGACGGTGGCCTGTAACACGTTCTACCGCATCCGGACTCCAGTATGTCCTTACATCGGCAAACACCTGGGCGGTACCGGTAATCATGTGTCCAAACAGCATGGCTGCACCGTTGAGACAGTCATTTTCTGTTGCGACTATGTACGGCTGCCTTATTCCGTTCCAGTCAAAGGATGAGTTTAATACAGCCTCCATAAAATCACCATTGGGGAAATGATCGGTCCACTGCCTCTGTCCCTGGAAGCCTGCAGCAAGTGCATTGTGACCCAGAGCCTCTTCACCAAATCCCATCTCTGCAAGTTTCGGATTGCCTGTCATCAGGTCTCTTGCTATAAGGGTCATCTTTACAACAAACTCCCAGTCCTTCTGCTTCTGCTCCTTTGTCCTCTGTTTATCCGGAGGATTGGGGTCGGAGCCCTCCCTGCAATTTGTCCTCACCCATTCAAGAGCCTTTTTGTACTCTTCATGGTCATATATTCCTTCATCTATTCTTCTTATAAATTCAGACATGTCTACATACTCGTTCCTCATGCCCAGGTATCTGTAAAAGAAGTCTTCATCGGTTATGGAGCCTGCTATTCCCATTGATACAGATCCCATCGAAAGGTATGACTTCCCCTTCATTGCAGCAGCCGCAAGGCCAGCTCTTGCGAACTTTAAAATCTTCTGACTTACATCTTCAGGCATACTTGTGTCATCGGATTCCTGAACATCCATTCCATATATGCCAAATGCGGGCAGACCTTTCTGGCTGTGAGCTGCCAGTACTGCCGCCAGGTAAACAGCGCCCGGCCTTTCTGTCCCGTTAAAGCCCCATACCGCCCTGGGCAGGTGAGGATCCATATCCATTGTCTCGGATCCATAGCACCAGCATGGTGTTACTGTTAGAGAGACACCTACATTCTCTGCAGCAAACTTTGCTGCACACTCTGCTGCTTCAGCAACCCCTCCTATGCAGGTATCGGCAATCACACATTCCACCGGCATGCCACAGGGATGCCTCAAATTCTTTTCTATAAGCTCCGCAGCCCTTCGAGCCATACCCATTGTCTGCCCCTCAAGGGATTCTCTGACTCCTCCCAGCCTTCCGTCAATGGTCGGACGGATTCCTATCTTTGGAAGCTTACCCCTCAGCCTGTAAACAGGCTTGTTCACCTTCATGCTTTCACCCATTCTAAACCATCCTCCTTATCTGAAATTGAACATACTTTAAGACGTGTCCTTACCCTTAGCGTAACGGCCGGCCCTGATCTTCCGTTTATCCTTTCCACAAGCAGTCCGGCAGCCTTACGTCCCATCTCATCCATGGGCTGTTCCACCGTCACCCTGCAAAAACCCAGTATTGAACTAAGCTCCAGGTCATCAAACCCGGCCGTGCAGATGCCTGTACCACCTGTCTCCATCAGATATTTTGCAGCACCAAGATGCATGTAATAATTGGAGATGAAAACATATGCAGGGGGCTTATCCAGTTCTGCAAGCTGCTTCATAAGTATGTAACCGTCATGCATATGGAAATCCCCAAACCTTACTATATTCCCGTCATATATCAGACCATGGTATCTTAATGCCCTTTTGTATCCTTCATGCCGCTCTTTAGCGGAAGTCAGCCGCATATCACCCCCGATAAACCCTATACGGGTATGCCCCTGCCCTATAAGGTGCTCAACCGCTCTGAAGGTTCCAAATTCATTGTCTGCCAGCACCGAGTCAGCATCAAACCCTTCTACAAGCCTGTCAACAAGTACAACAGGAACACCTCTCCGGGTCAGTATCTCCATATGACTGCCCTTGTCTGAAGCGGGAACAATAATAACCCCGTCAACACACTTCTCATGAAGCAGGTTCAGCCTGTCCCTCTCCCTCTCCGCACTCTCCCCTGAGTTACAGAGTATTACACTGTAGCCGTATTTTCTAAGCTCATCCTCAACTCCCCTGGCTACATTCATGAAAAAATCATTGGTAAACTCCGGACATATGAACCCGATAGTATAGGTTCTGCTGGTTTTCAGGCTGCGTGCAATGCCGTTGACCCGGTATCCCAGTATGCTTACCTGCTTTTTTACCCTGGTACATGTTGAGCTGCTTATCCTCGGGTCACTGTTTAACACCCTGGAAACGGTAGAAGGTGAAACACCCGCTGCCGCTGCCACATCCTTCATTGTGACACTCATGCTGCAAATCCCCCCGAACTATGCATACGTTTGCACATATACTGTTTCTATACCATAAGCGATTATTCCTTCTTATTTGTGAAAATCCTCAGGCTTTTACATAATAATTGTTTCTGATATAATTTCTTATGGAGGTGGAATTGATGAATAAAACAATAGATGCCATAGTTGCAGGTCATGTGTGCCTGGACATAACCCCCATATTCAGGGAAGACAGCAGTATGCCTGTCAACAGGATATTCGTGCCCGGCAAACTTGTAAACATGTCGGGGGTAAACATTTCTCCTGCGGGAACCGTTCCAAATGTAGGCATTTCACTTAAGATGCTGGGCA
>CAYYGK010000023.1:0-19855 GCA_964471145.1 uncultured Eubacteriales bacterium
CTTTATTATAACTGAATATAACCGGTCTATCAACATGTGCCGGTTAAAAAGAGACAGGGAAAAAATGCAAAAAAAAAGCACTTAGTATGAATTAATAATTATTCCGATAACTTAAGTGCTTCGTCCACCTAATATCAAATCATATAATATCAACGATCTATATTAAAAGGAGGAACAAAAATGACATCATCAGTATTCTTTTTTCCAATACAAGTATACCATATTACGGATTTGAGTAGTATTAAAATTGTGTAACAAAAATAACCTTTTTATTAACAAAATTTTGTGCAGTTTTTTTTCCCAGGCAAGGTATTGGGGTTGTAACGTTTTATGTGTTAAAATATATCTATAATATTATGCAGCGGCCTGGCAACAGGCCTTTTTATGGGGGTCGGACAAATGAATGTATTTGATGTGACAGGGCCTGTAATGGTGGGGCCTTCAAGTTCGCATACGGCTGGAGCCGTGCGCATCGGCAACATGGCCGGCGGACTGCTTGGAGAGGATGCAGTGAAGGTTATGATTACGTTGTACGGCTCATTTGCAAAAACATACAGGGGACACGGGACGGACAGGGCACTTATTGCCGGCGTTATGGGCATGAAATCAGATGATTTTATGATAAGAAACAGTCTAAAAACAGCAAGGGACAGGGGGTTGGGATTTTCATTTAGTACGAATACATGCTCAGAATACCACCCAAACACAGCTCTGCTGCATCTGAAGGGAACAAGCGGCAGGGAGGTTTCGGTACTGGGCTCATCCATCGGCGGGGGCAACATAGTTATCAGTCGAATAAACAGCCATAAGGTGGAGTTTACCGGTGAGCATCATACACTTATTATTTCACACAGGGATACACCGGGAGTTATTTCGGCAGTAACAGATCGACTTGCCAGGGATGATATCAACATAGCAAAAATGAATGTCTACAGGAGTCAAAAAGGCGGACTGGCGATGATGATTATCGAGACGGACCAGAGACCGGGCAGGGCTATTGCAGAGGATATAGGAAAGATGGGCAAGGTCATGGAATCAGTGATTGTCAAACCGGTGATTTGAAAAGGAGACATGAAAGATGCTCAAGTATGATTCAGTCAGGGAACTTGTATGTGAAGCACAAAAGAGGAAAATCACCATATCCGAACTGGTAATAAGGGACCAGGTTAAGGCATTGGAATGCACGGAAAGCGAACTTATACGGCAGATGGAACAAAGGTTTAAGGTTATGAAAGAGGCGGTAAACTCAGGGCTTAATGGAGAACTTCAGTCAGCAAGCGGTTTGAGCGGTAAAGATGCCTTAAAGCTCAGGCTGTGCATTGGGAATGGGGGTACGGTAGGAGGACCTGTTCTTGGAAATGCTGTTGCAAAAGCCATAGCGGCAGCAGAAGTCAATGCATGTATGGGAAGGATAGTTGCGGCACCCACTGCAGGTTCCAGCGGTATAGTTCCGGCAGTTATACTGACAGTAATGGAGCAGAAAGGCATATCTCATATAGAAGCGGTAAAAAGCCTGTTTAACACATCAGGGATTGGGATGGTCATAGCCGGTAGAGCCAGCCTGTCGGGTGCTGAGAGCGGGTGTCAGGCTGAATGCGGCAGTGCAAGTGCCATGGCTGCTTCTGCTGCAGTTGAGCTGGCCGGGGGAACTCCGGACATGTGTGCACAAGCATGTGCAATAGCCCTCAAAAATGTGCTGGGGCTGGTGTGCGACCCTGTAGCAGGACTGGTGGAGGTACCATGTATCAAACGTAATGCTATGGGAACTGCTAATGCTCTGGTTGCTGCAGACCTTGCACTGTCCGGAGTCAGAAGCGTAATTCCCGCAGATGAAGTAATAGATGCAATGAGTTCAATAGGAAATATGATGGCGCCTGCACTAAAAGAAACCTCCCAGGGGGGTCTTGCAGACACTCCTGCGGCCAGGAAACTGGAAATAGACATTAACAAAGAATTTTTTTAATGGGTTCTTTCATTAGGCATATTCGGTTAAAATACAAAACACCTTTTGACAATAACAAATGATTGATTGTATAATAAATAATAAATTATAATTTATTATTATCCTGGAGGTATGATTTGCAGCATTTGAGCCTCAGGGAGCGTGCATACAACATAATAAGGGAAAGGATAATCAATGGCGGGTTTGAACCTGGAGTAAGGATACGTGAAGACCTGCTTGCAGATGAAATATCCATGAGCAGGACACCTGTGAGGGAGGCTATTAACAGGCTTGCTGCAGAAGGCCTCGTAAACAATATCCCCCGAAAGGGGGTCTACTCACTTGTCCCTGACAGGCAGCAGCTTCTTGATGGGCTGGATGTGAGGCAGGCACTTGAATCGCTTTCTGTAAGGAGGTGCATTGAAAAGATAACTCCAGGGCAGCTTTCAGAGCTTGAGAGGCTGGTGGATGAATTTGAAAAAGAGCTGGAAAAAGGGGACTATGAAAGATGCAATGACCTGGACAACGCATTTCATGAAGCCATAGCACAGATATCAGGAAACCGTAAGCTGATAGAGTTTCTTTCAGAAATCGGGGATTTTATGAGAATTGCCAGATACATTGAAAAAAAGGCAGAACCTGAAGTAAAGAACAGGCTTACATTAAGGGAGCATACTGCCATACTTGAATGCATAAGAAAAGGGGACACAAAAGCAGCGGTTGCTGCAATGAAGGAGAATATCGACAGGATGTTGAAGAACATGGGCATACAGAAGGAGGATGTGTAATGAACGAGTCAATGTACAAGTACATGAGGGTGGGGATAATTCACTTCATGATATTTCCCGGGACAATTGGAGGAGAAGGTCCGATAGTAGAAACTGTAAGAAGACTGGCAGCAGATGAGTATTTCAATGCCCTGGAGGTAACCTGGATAAAGAACCCCGATTCAAGGAAAAAGGTAAGGGAAATACTTGATGTATCACACATGACCGTGGCATACGGCGCACAGCCAAGGCTGCTGACAACCGGACTTAATATCAATGATACTGTTGAGGAAGAAAGGCGCAAGGCTGTGGATATGCTCAAAGCCGGTATTGATGAGGCAGTGGAGATTGGAGCGCAGGGGTTTGCGTTTCTGAGCGGAAAGTATGAGGAATCTTCAAAAGATGATGCATACAATGCACTTGTAAAATCTACGGGGGAGATATGCGCATATGCAGAAAAAAAGGGCAGTCTTAAGGTTGCGCTGGAGATATTTGATTATGATGTCGACAAGAAAAGCCTTATAGGGCCGGCAGACCTTGCAGCACGATTTGCAGCTGAGATAAGGAATGAATATGATAATTTTGGGCTCATGGTCGACTTAAGCCACCTTCCGCTGCTGCGCGAAACAGCAAACGAAAGCATTACTGTTCTTAAGGATTATATCGTGCATGCACACATGGGCAACTGTGTCACAGACCCTGAACTGCCGGGATACGGGGACAACCATCCGAGGTTCGGGTTTCCCGGCGGCAAAAACGATGTGGTTGAACTGACCGAATACCTGAGGGTGCTTTTAAGTACAGGATTCCTTAATAAAGAGAGTCCACCTGTTGTAAGTTTTGAGGTAAAACCTTTTGGTGATGAGGATCCGGAGCTGGTAATTGCAAATGCAAAGAGGGTTTTAAACGAGTCATGGGCAAGAGTATAGGGAGGATGATTATATATGAAAATAGTTATACTTGATGGGCATACGCTTAATCCCGGAGACCTTAACTGGGGTGAAATAGAACGTCATGGAGATACAAGCATTTATGAATATACGCCTGAAGACAAGATACTTGAAAGGGCAGACGGAGCGGGAATAGTTTTTACCAACAAGACCCCGCTGGATGCACAGACCATAGCAAAACTTAGAGACCTGCGGTACATAGGTGTGCTAGCGACAGGTTATAATGTTGTTGATGTGAAAGCTGCAGCCGCCAGGGGTATACCTGTTACCAACGTTCCCACATACGGGACTTATTCGGTTGCACAGATGGTGTTTTCGCATATACTTGAACTCAGCCAGAATGTGAGTCTCCACAGCAGAGCTGTAATTGATGGTGAGTGGTCCAGGTCAAGGGACTTCTGTTTCTGGAAGACACCGCTTGTTGAGCTGCGCGGAAAGACAATGGGAATAATAGGTTTCGGACGCATTGGAAGGCAGGTGGGCAATATTGCATATGCCATGGGTATGAATATAATTGCACATGATACCGTTAAAGAAAACGCCCCTGTACATGAGGGTTTCAGGTGGGCAGAAATTGATGAACTGCTTAAAGAGTCGGACATAGTCAGCCTGCATTGTCCCCTTTTCCCGGAGACTGAAGGAATGATTAACAGTAAAAGCCTGTCGCAAATGAAGAAGTCTGCATTCCTGATAAACACTTCAAGAGGCGGCCTGGTTGTGGACAGGGACCTTGCAGATGCCTTAAACAACGGTATTATAGCCGGAGCAGGTCTTGATGTAATTTCTGTAGAACCGCCCTCTGCAGACAATCCGCTTCTTAAGGCAAAAAACTGCAATATCACACCCCACATCGCCTGGGCAACAAAGGAAGCAAGGGCAAGGCTTATGGCAACTGCAGCCGAAAACCTTGAAAGCTTCCTCAAAGGGAATACAGTAAATGCAGTAAATATTTGAAACGAATCTGGAAATGACCCGCCTGCCTGCACGGCAGGCGTCTTTCCAGACAATAACCATCCGGAAAAGATCCGTCATAGGTGCAATGGAACCTGACCTATGCTCCCCATCAGTATTCTCATTTTTTCAACCAGATACTTTTGTTAATACTAAAAATCTGTTAAAATGGAAACAGTAATAATACTGTTTTGGGTTATATATTCAAAAAAAACTTTTGCAAGGGGTGTTTCTATTGAAAGTCAGAAAGGCAATAATACCAGCTGCAGGGATGGGGACGAGGTTTCTTCCGGCGACAAAAGCCCAACCCAAGGAAATGCTGCCCATAGTGGATAAGCCTACAATACAGTATATAGTAGAAGAAGCAATAAAGTCAGGAATAGAGGACATAATGATAGTTACAGGCAGGGGGAAAAGGGCAATCGAAGACCATTTCGACAAGTCATACGAGCTTGAGGACATTCTGAAGGAAAAAGGAAAAGAGGACCTTTTGATTCTTGTAAAGGACATATCCAACCTTGTAAATATTCACTACATACGTCAGAAAGAACCCAGGGGACTGGGAGATGCCATATACTGCGCAAAATCATTCATAAACAACGAGCCGTTCGCCGTAATGCTGGGAGATGACATTGTGGATTCCGAAATTCCGTGTCTTAAACAGCTTATTGACGTTTATAACGAGTATAAGACATCGGTATTAGGGGTTCAGCATGTGCCGGCGGATGATGTCTCAATGTATGGCATAGTGGACTGCAAGCATGTTGAAGAAAGAGTGTTCAAGGTAAGAAACCTTGTGGAAAAACCTGATAAGGACAATGCACCTTCGGATATAGCGATACTGGGGAGGTATATTATTACTCCCAGGATATTTGAGTTTCTTGAAAAGGCTCAGCCGGGCAAGGGAGGAGAAATACAGCTTACTGATGCATTAAAGAGCCTTGCAGGCATTGAAGCCATGTATGCGTATGACTTTATTGGCAAAAGGTATGATGTGGGTAATAAAATGGGGTTCCTGCAGGCTACCGTAGAGTTTGCTCTAAGAAGGGAAGACCTTAGTGACAGGTTTGTTAATTATCTGCGTGAAGTTATAGAGAAAATCTGAATGTTATGAATAATATCAGATGAACAGGGCAAAAACTACCTGTATAAGGGATTAAGGCAGGTAGTTTTTCATGTTTAAAAAATTTTTGCGAACAATACTGCTTAGCACAGCGGTGATGCTTGTGTGTATATGTTTAAAGACAGAAACCAGGTTTAAACAGACTGTTTATGAGGATATGTACGAAATTGAAAAAGACACAAAACAATGTTCGGTAAATGAGCTTGCAAAAAGAGACAGTACTCATATCCAGAGGATATCAGACTGCTTTATGACAATTGGGGGAATGGATTTTACAGCAATATCAGGCATTGTTCTGCCTTATCTGGAAAAGGCGGATAAAATCAGGGTAATGCTTCTTGCGGCACGGTTGGGAGAGGAAGGAAGGGAAGCGCTGACATCCCTTTTCACCGATGGGATTGACAGCAGCGATATAAACAAGGCATGTACAATACTTTGTGAGAGGTTGACTGACAGGGAGATGGCACAGGTAGCGGATATGACAGAAAAGTATACAGCTGTTGTAAAGGATAGTATTGAAAAGGAGAGGATAAAATGAACACGGTATCCGGCAAACTCTACTGGACCGACATAAATGATGTGCCCAAAAAATACCCGTACCTTTCCAGAGATTTGGATACGGAGGTAGCAATTATCGGTGGGGGAATCAGCGGTGCGCTATGCGGGTATGCGATGTCAACAGAAGGCATACCCTGTGTATTGCTTGAAGCTAATATTGCAGGATATGGAGCAACCAGCGCATCCACTTCCATACTCCAGTATGAGGTGGATTATGATCTGACAGAGCTATCATCCAAGACAGGTGAGAAAAAAGCGGTGTTGAGCTTCAGGCTGTGTGAAAGTGCAGTGCATGACATTAAAAGGATTACAGACAAACTGGGGGATAGCTGTGGTTTCCAGTACAGGGACTGTCTTTATTATTCACCCTCCAAATCTTCACAGCGAAAAATGCACCATGAATACAAAAAACGCCTGGATACGGGATTTAATGTGGAGCATATCGATGCTGAAAGTGCACAAGGCATGTTTTCATTCCGGTTGGAAACAGGCATCTACTCAAGGGGTGCTTCAGCACAGATAGACCCTTACAGGTTTACATGTGCACTGCTTGAACGTTCTGAAAAAAACGGACTTTCAGTCTTTGAGAATACAGAGGTAACAGGCATAGAAAACACGGGAGGGGCAGTGTATGTTAAAACCAACAAGCACTGTACCGTGACAGCCAGGAAAGTCATTATAGCGACAGGGTTTGAAGCCTTGAAATATATAAATGAGCATATAGCAAACCTTACCAGGACATTCACAATAGTTACAGAACCTGTTAAAAGTTTTAAAGGCTGGCATAACGCCTGTATTATAAGGGATGATAACGACCCGTATACATATTTAAGGACAACCGGGGACAACAGAATAATAATCGGAGGAGAAGACCTGCCTGTGGGAGGTGAAAGGAGCAAGCTTTACACCGGGAGGGATATTGATAACGTTTCTAACGAAAAGTATACACTTCTCGAGAACAGACTTAAACAGATGTTTCCGGAAATAGAAGCCAAGGCGGAGTACAGGTTCAGCGGGCTTTTTGCGACCACAAAAGACGGTCTTCCTTATGTGGGAGAATATGCTCCGATGCCAGGATGCTGGTTCTGTCTTGGATTTGGCTCCAACGGCATACTGTATTCGCTTCTCGGAGCCCAAATACTTTTGGAATTATACCTGGGAAGGAATCAAGAGGCTCTTTCAATATTCCGTTTTGGCAGGTAACTGATTTTATATAATGCGACATTGCAAATAATATGTTTTAAGCATATAATGTTTAAAAGTATTTTAGTGTAGAGGGGATGTCAAATGGTTGCTGATAGTGTACTTGACCTTATAGGAAATACACCAGTCATTAGCCTTGAGAAGACTACAGGCATGAAGATTTTTGCCAAGGCGGAGTTCTTAAATCCCGGCGGAAGCATAAAGGACAGGATAGCACTTTATATGATTGAAGAGGCTGAACGCAGAGGGGAACTGAAGCCGGGCATGACCATTATGGAGCCTACATCCGGCAACACAGGAATAGGACTGGCCCTGGCAGGGGTTCAAAAGGGCTACAGGGTTGTTATTGTTATGCCCGAAAACATGAGTGAAGAAAGAAAGAAAATAATAAAGGCACTTGGAGCAGAGTTGGTTCTTACCCCTGAAGATGGCAATATCGGGGGAGCGGTTGATGAGGTGCGAAAAAGAGCAGGCAAAAGCCCTGATATATTTGTTCCGCAGCAGTTTGAGAATGAAGACAACCCAATGTCACACTATGTGACAACTGCCGAAGAGATATGGGAGCAGCTTGACGGCAAGGTTGACATTTTTGTTTCAGGACTGGGAAGCGGAGGAACCCTGTGCGGGGTGGGAAGATATCTCAGAGAAAAGAATCCGGATGTGTTAACGGTGGCTGTAGAGCCTAAAAATGTATCCGCACTGCTTGGACATGAACCCGGGCTCCATAAGATTCAGGGAATAGGGGACGGATTTGTCCCCGCAGTACTTGACACATGCCTGATAGATGAGGTTGTTGAGGTTACGGACGATGACGCAATCCATATGGCAAGGAAGCTGGCCAGAATGCAGGGGCTGCTGGCAGGTACATCTTCAGGTGCGAATGTCTGGGCGGCCTTGTATACTGCAAAAAAGCACAGCAGGGACAAGAATATTGTAACCATACTTGCTGACAGGGCGGAGCGTTATTTCAGTACCGCCCTTATATGAAAGAGGAGAAAACCAAATGGCCAGAAATTCGGGTAAACTGTTCAGCATAAACCCAACACGGGCAATAGTTATGGGCTATGGAACCGTAATACTTGCAGGAACATTATTGCTTTCCCTACCTGCTGCATCGGCTGCCCCTGGCGCAACCCCCTTTCTGGATACGCTGTTTACAGCAACGTCGGCAGTATGCGTGACAGGCCTTGTTGTGGTTGATACTTATTCACACTGGACTCTTTTCGGCAGGACGGTGATACTCTGCCTTATTCAGATAGGCGGTCTTGGGTTCATGACAGTGGCTACACTTTTTTCCTTCGTACTGCGAAGGAGGATATCTCTTAAGGAAAGACTGCTGATAGTCGAGTCTCTAAATCAATACAATATACAGGGCATTGTGCTTCTAACACGTAGAATTCTCCTTGGAACGCTTATTTTTGAAGGTGCTGGAGCATTGCTCCTTTCATTAAGATTTGTACCAGAACTTGGGCTTTCCCTCGGCGTTTACAGCGGGATATTCCATTCCGTGTCAGCATTCTGCAATGCCGGGTTTGACCTTATGGGGCAGAAAGAGGCGTTCAGCAGCTTCACTTCTTATGCAACAGATCCACTTGTGTCCATTACCCTTATGCTTCTGATAGTATGCGGAGGTCTGGGGTTTGCTGTGTGGAACGATATATTGAGAAATAAAAGCTATAAAAGGCTGCACATTCACAGCAAGCTTGTTGTTTCTGTAACTGTTTTTCTGCTTGTGTCAGGTTTCCTGGTGTTTTACACTGCCGAATATGGAAACCCGGACACCCTCGGGGCCCTTTCCAGGGGAGCAAGGCCACTTTCTGCAATGTTCCAGTCGGTTACAACCAGAACGGCGGGTTTTAATACAATCAACCAGGCGGATATGGGGAATGCCTCGACTATAACCACTCTGGCATTCATGTTTGTGGGAGGGTCGCCGGGGTCAACTGCCGGAGGGATAAAGACAGCAACATTTGGTGTTATTGTTTTTGCTGTTGCAGCTTTCATAAGGCGAAAAGCAGATACTGAGATGTTCAGGAGAAGACTTAACAGAGAGCTTGTGATAAAGGCGTTTGTGATTGCAGTAATCGGTATCATGCTGGTATCTGTCGTAGCTGTAATAATATCTGCTTCAAATGAAGTCACCTTTAAAGAGGCGGTCTTTGAGGCATTTTCCGCTTTTGGTACTGTAGGTCTTTCTACGGGAATAACTCCCGGGCTGAGTACAGTAAGTAAAGTCACGGTTATTGCAACAATGCTGCTGGGAAGAGTGGGCGTACTGACAATGGCTCTTGCTGTTGCTACAGGTAATGGCCCCAGGCCTCTGTACAGGTACAGGGAGGACAGGGTCATGGTAGGATAGTACGATATACATGGGGAGGTTGTCATGAAAGCTAAATCATTTGCCGTACTGGGACTTGGAAGGTTCGGGACAAGCCTGGTCGAGACCTTGTATGATATGGGGTTTGATGTTCTTGCGGTGGATAAAAACGAAGAGGCTGTAAACAGCATTTCTGCAAACATAACACATGCAGTTGTTGGGGATGTGATGGACGAAAACCTTATAAAGTCTCTCGGCATCAGGAACTTCGATGCAGCCGTTGTAGCCATAGGGGGAGAGGTGCACTCAAGTGTACTTCTCACACTTATGCTGAAGGAAGAGGGAGTGGGCTATATAGTGGCGCGTGCCCGTAATGAGCTCCATTCAAGAGTGCTGCAAAAGGTAGGAGCGGACAGGGTTATATTCCCTGAAAAAGATATGGGGGTTAAGGTTGCCCACAACCTGGTATCTGCTAATGTTCTTGACCTGATCGAGCTTTCAGAGGAATACAGTGTTGTAGAGGTTATTCCTCCACCGGTATGGGTATCTAAATCGATAATGGACTCCAATGTAAGGGCCAAGTACGGGGTCAGCATTATTGCTATCAAGAACAAGAACTACATCAATGTGGCTCCCAAATCAGATTATGTGATAAAAGAGGACGACCAGCTTGTAATTATTGGCAAGAATGAAAACATTAAAAAGATTGGAAACATAGACTGAACATCATATTGTATTGGGTTGTTCACTATCGTAGTTCCTGTTATATCCTCCTGTCTGGTGGTAAATAATAATGTGAAAGCTTACAGAAGAGGAGGTATGTCTCTATGCTACACTTTAAGAAGGAAGACCTGCTTGAACTTATCCGGGAAAAGGAAAAACCGTGCCTGTCGCTTTATATGCCCCTTAAAACAGGCCCGGAAGTCAAACAGAACCCTATAAGGCTCAAGAACATGTTAAGGCAGGCAGAAGAACGCCTGCAGGATACCGGCATGAGAAAACCGGAGGCAGAAGTGTTCCTCGCCCCGCTTAAAGAGATGCTGGAAAGCTTTCCTTTCAGGGAGTATCAGGGTGGAGGGATTGCGGTATTCTTAAGTCCCGGGAAATCAAGATATTCCCGGTTTCCAGTCAATTTCGAGGAAAGACTTTTTGTTGCCGGGAGGTTTCATATAAAGCCCCTCATACCAATTATCACAGATAATGGCAAGTATTATCTGCTGACACTTAGCCAAAACAGACCCCGTTTGTTTGTGGGGACAAGGTACAGCATTAATCAGGTCAGCGTTAAGGGAATGCCTGCGGGTATTGATGATATATTAAAGTACTATGAAGAAGAGCAGCAGATCCAGCAGCATACTATTTCAGGAGGAGCGGGTGCCGTTTTCCACGGCCAGGACACGTTCAAGGAAAATGAAAAGAAAATTATCAGGGAATATTTTCGCAGAATTAATGACAGTATAAGGAATGAAACAGCGGGTGAAAAAATACCTCTTGTGATTGCATGTGTGGAGTATCTATTCTCAATATACAGTGATATAAATGATTATGTAAATCTGATGGACAGCTTCATACACGGAAACCCGGATGACATGGAGCTGGAAGATTTATGTAAAAATGCATGGGAAATTGCCAAAACATACTTAGAAAAAGATAAAGAGCAGGCTGTTTCGAGTTTTGGACACCTGAAAGGTACAGGGAAAGCATCAGCGGATATTGCGGATATAGTTCCTGCAGCGTGTTACGGGAGGATTGAACACCTTTTTTTGAGGGAGAATGTGCAGGTTCATGGGGTTTTTAACCCAACGGACGGCAGTGTGCTGTTGACAGATGATGAACAGGCCCAAAGGGAGGACCTGCTGGATCTGGCAGCTGCATACACATTTACCGGTGGGGGAAGGGTATATTCATGCAAACGAAAAAACATGCCTGAAGATACGGCAGCAGCAGCGGTGTTCCGCTACCAGCTGCCTTGACATATCAGATCATCTCTCTTCTTTCATAGTATGTGTGCAGCAGTTCATGTGCCTTCTTGCTATAGGGCTTGCCAAGGTATTCTGCATACAATTTTAGTACCGACTCGTTTTCATGTGACTTTCTCTTTTGTTTTCCCATGTCTTCCTTGTAGATGGCAAGCTGTCTTTTTCTGATTATATCAATGTTTCCATAGTGGTAGGGCTGACCGCCGCCCCCTATGCAGCCTCCGGGGCATGCCATTATCTCTATAGCATGGTAGTTCGACTTACCGTGCTGTATATCTTCAAGGAGCTTCCTTGCGTTACCCAGACCGTGTGCAATACCAATATTCAGCACCATATCATTTATCTTTACAGAAGCTTCCCGTATGCCTTTTATGCCCCTGAGCTGATGGAAGTCTACGTTTTCCAGTTCATTGCCTGTAATCCATTCATAGGCCGTCCTGACTGCCGCCTCAATGACACCCCCGGTAGTCCCGAATATAACTGCAGCACCCGTGCTCTCACCAAGGGGGTTGTCAAACTCTCCGTCAGGCAAGCTTGAAAAATCTATGCCTGCCTCCTTTAACATTGCTGCAAACTCCCTTGTTGTAATAACTATATCAACATTGTTTTTTTCATCTTTCGTAAGCTCAGGCCTTGCAGCCTCTGCTTTCTTGGCAATACATGGCATTACTGATACGACAACAACAGCAGAAGGGTCTACACCCAGTTTTTCTGCATAGTATGTCTTGGCAATTGTACCAAACATAATGTGTGGAGACTTGCAGGTGGACGGGATTTCAAGCAGGTCAGGGAACTGATGCTCAATGAACTTGACCCAGGCAGGACAGCAACTGGTAAGTATGGGAAGGGTGCCTCCGGTTTCTATCCTGTGTATAAGTTCTGTGGCTTCTTCCATTATGGTCAGGTCTGCACCAAATTCAGTATCAAATATACCATCAAAACCCAGACGCTTCAGTGCTGTGGCAAGTTTTCCTGTTACAATTGTCCCCGGTTCCATGCCGAATTGTTCACCCAGTGCAACCCTGACGGCAGGTGCTACCTGAACTACGACATGCTTTCTGGGGTTGTAGAGTTGGCCCCATACCCTGTCTGTCTGGTTTACTTCGGTAAGGGCTGCAGTAGGACAGACAGCAACACACTGTCCGCAGTATGTGCAGGATGAGTTTGCCATAGAGATGTTGAAGGCGGGGCCTACAAAAGAGTCAAAACCCCTGTTCATCGCTGAAAGTATCCTGCAGGTCTGCACTTCATTGCACATGGTTTCACACCGCCGGCACATTATGCATTTGTTGGGGTTTTTAACTATCGCATTGCTGCTGCTGTCAATTTCACATTCCAGTTTTCTGCCGGTCCACCGGATTTCACGCACTCCAAGTTCCTGTGCAAGTGCCTGCAGTTCGCATTCCAGGTTCTTTGGACAGGTAAAGCATTCGTTGGGATGATTGGACAGAAGAAGTTCTACAGCCATCCTCCGGGCGTTGATTGCCCTTAATGTATCGGTTCGTATCCTCATACCTTCTGTGACCTCTGTCGCACATGAGGGAACCAGCGTAGCCTTGCCTTCAACCTCCACCACACATACCCTGCAGGAGGCAGTCTTGTTGACCATCTTCAGGTCTTCCAGGTCAAGGTGGCAGAGCGTAGGTATGTGTGTATTAAGCTTTTTAGCAGCATCAAGTATAGTAGTACCTTTAGGCACCATGACACTGCGGTTGTTAATGACTGCTGTTACCATTTTGTTTTTGATAGACATGCTTGCTCACTCTCCTTCCGGGGGGATAACGGCATCGAACTTGCAGGCGTCAAAGCAGTTCCCGCATTTGATGCATCGGCTCTGGTCTATGAAATGGGTTTTGCGTGCACTTCCTGAAATGCAGTCAACCGGACATTTCCGTGCGCAGGCTGTACATCCCGTGCATTTTACCGGGTCTATACGGTATCTTAGAAGATTCCGGCATTTGCCTGCGGGACAGAATTTGTCAAGAACATGCTGCTCATACTCTTCCATAAAGTGCTTCAGCGTGCTGAGTACAGGATTTGGAGCCGACTGACCGAGCCCGCAAAGAGAAGAGTCCCTTATCATATTCGCAAGCTGCCACAGGTTATTTAAGTCTGACATCTCACCGTCACCGTCAGTAATCTTTTTAAGGAGTTCATACATTCTTGTTGTTCCGATACGGCAGGGTGTGCACCTGCCACAGGACTCATCCCTTGTGAAGTTAAGGTAGAACTTTGATACATCCACCATGCAGGAATTGTTATCCATAACGATCATACCGCCTGAGCCCATTATTGAATTGATTTCCTTCAGGCTTTCATAGTCGATGGGGGTATCAATATATTTTTCCGGAATAACTCCTCCTGACGGGCCTCCTGTCTGCACAGCTTTTAAGCTGTGTCCGTCCTTTATACCTCCCCCGAGGTCATACACAATCTCCCTCAGAGGTGTGCCCATCGGCACCTCTACCAGGCCTACCCTTTCTATATCTCCGGCAAGTGCGAAAACCTTAGTACCCTTGCTTTTTTCAGTGCCTATGGAAGAGAACCAGTCAGCACCCTTTGAAATAATGACCGGTACGTTGGCCAGGGTTTCAACGTTGTTAACACAGGTTGGTTTACCCCAGTATCCTGACTGTGAAGGATACGGGGGCTTATAGCCTGGTTCTCCCCGCTGACCTTGTGCAGAGTGTATAAGAGCGGTTTCTTCGCCGCATACGAATGCACCGGCACCTATTTTAAGGCCTATATCAAAGCTGAATTCACTTCCCAATATATTACTGCCCAGAAGGCCCAGTTCTTCTGCCTGCCTGATGGCCGTCTCAAGTCTGCTGATCGCAAGGGGGTACTCCGCCCGTATATATATGTATCCCTGTGATGCCCCGATAGCATAGGCGGCGATGGACATGCCCTCCAGCACGCTGTGGGGATCGCCTTCCAGTATGCTTCTGTCCATGAATGCTCCGGGGTCGCCCTCGTCGGCATTGCAGAACATATACTTTGGGGTACCTTTAGCTGCACGGGTGTTTTCCCATTTGACTCCTGTCGGGAAACCTCCCCCACCCCTTCCTCTAAGGCTGCTTTTTTTGAGTGTCTCTATTACTTCGGTCTCTGTCATTGATTCAAGCACTTTTGCCAGTGATTCATAGCCTCCTGAGGCAACGTATTCTTCTATGTCTTCAGGATTGATGATGCCGCAGTTTTTCAATGCTATTCGGAATTGTTTACGCTTGAATGGGCTGCTCTTTTGGCTCAGGCCGAAATCAGGTTCAGGATTCGTGTACAGCAGACGCTCTACAGGGTTTCCCCTGACAATGTGCTTTTCAACGATTTCCCTGACATCATCGGGTGTCACATTTATGTACATGACATCGTCGGGGTGTGTTTTTACAACATTCTGCTGTCCCTTGCACCCGAAACAGCCCACTTTGAGAACCTGCACCTGCGATTGAAGGTCTTTTTCCGTAAGAATTTCGTTGAACTTGTCAATAATCTGTCTGCTCTCTTCTGATGGGCATTGGGAATTATCACACACCATCAGATACATCCGGCTTTTTTTCATTACATACCTCCTATGCCTTGTCAAAGGACAGATTTATTATGGAATCGTCTACATATTCATTTGATACAATATGTTTTTGCACAATTTTACGTGCCGTATCCTCATCTACATTACCATAATATACGGGCCTGCTGCCCGGCATGTTCACCTGTACTATCGGTTCGTAGTGGCAGTAGCCAATGCATCCTACCGTTACAATCCTGACTCCTTCAAGGCTTTGTTTCTTTACTTCATCCTTTATTATTTCAAGGATTTTATCGGCACCTGCTGCTATACCGCAGGTTGCCATACCTACCGTTATCTCTGCCAGACAGCCGTCAAGAGGGCGATCCGCCCTTGTACCCATTTTCTCTGCGCATTTTTTTCTGAAATTTACCAGGTCTTCAAACGTTTGAATTCTCATCAAGCACATCCCTTTCCCTGTATGATTCTAATATTCTGTCAACATCACCCGGAGAAACATGACCGATAATTTTACCGTTAATCCTGACAACCGGAGCGAGGCTGCAGGTACCAAGGCAGCGAACTTCTTCAAGAGTAAAGAGCCCGTCTTCAGTGGTACCTGGGGCATCAAGCCCCAACTCTTCCCGCAGTTTGTTAAGAATCTTTTCTGCACCCTTGACAAAGCAGGCAGTTCCCATACATACGCTTATGGTGTTTTTTCCTTTGGGCTCGGATGTAAAATATGAATAGAAGGAAACTACACCTGATACATTGGCACCCGAAACACCTAACTTCCTTGCAACAAATAACTGTACGTCACGGGGCAGGTATCCGAATAATTCCTGAGCCTTGTACAGCACCCTTATAAGAGAGCCTTTCTTTTCCTTGAGAGAGTCTATGTACATGCCCAGTTTTTCATATTTTTCTTCCAATCCTTATTAACACCTGCTTTCTTAAATATTTCATTTCATGATATATTATAATACTATAGATGCAGTTTATCCAGTATATTTTGTTAAAAGTTTAACAGAATTTTTGTAAAACAAAGCAACACAACACAACACAACACAACAAAAGTTCATTTGACAATAGAATTGAATTAAAATATAATTGCTATAGAAAACGTTTACTATAATAAGTCAGGATGATAAATGCAGGTGAATAATATGAATTATGCTACAATAAAGGACGTGGCAAAAAAAGCGAACACTTCATATGCAACGGTATCAAGGGTTCTTAACAATGTACAGTATCCTGTTAGCAAAGGCCTCAAGAAACGAGTACTGGATGCTGTACAGGAATTGAACTATACACCCAACTATATAGCAAGAAGCATAAAAGAAAAGAAAACATCTGATATTGGTATAGTAGTTCCTAACATAACAAACCCATTTTATTCTAATTATATAGCAGGAGTAGAAGAGGTATTGATGGAACATAACTATAATATATTTGTATGTAATTCAAGAAGAAACCCTGAAAAGGAAGAAAAAATACTTCAGAGTCTTATGATGAAACGTGTAAGAGGTATTATTCTTTCTTCATCTTCAAGAAGCACCAAAACATTAAAACAAATCAAAGATATGGGCGTGATTCTGGTATTAATAGACCAGTTTATTGAAGGTTTATCATGTACAAATGTAATGTATGATTACCATAAAATCGGGTATTTGGCAACCAAACACTTGATCGAATTAGGACATAAAAAGATTGCATATGTCACATCTCCCATAGATAGATTTAGCAGAAAGAAAATCTTTGACGGATACAAACATGCTTTAAAGACAAACGATATAAAATATGACAGTTCACTTGTAAGTGCTGCATGGGTTGAAAAAGAGCAAATGAATGAAGTTTTTGAATATACAAATGGATATAGACTGACAAAAGATCTCATTAAAAAAGGCAGGAAGTTCACAGCTTTGTTTGCATGTAATGATATGACAGCTATAGGAGCATTACAGGCAATTAAAGATATGGAGCTGTCCGTACCAGGAGATGTTTCTGTTATGGGATGCGATAATTTGCTTAGTTGTTGTTTCATAAGTCCTAAGCTTTCAACTGTAGATGTACCAGCCTCTGAGGTCAGCAGAATTGCAGCTAAATTGCTTCTTGAGAAAATAAAAGGAGAAAGCAAAGAAACAAGTATTGTATTGCAGCCGTCATTGGTATTGAGAGAATCTACGTGTGAAGCTATGCAAGAACATAGATGTTGTTAAATTATGTGTTTATATTAACTAATTCGAGAGGAAATGATGATTTGTGGGAAGAGCGAGAGGGTTGATCGAGTACCTTAATATAGAAGAGATGGAGTTAATACACAACAGTGCATTGAAAGTGCTTGAAGAAGTAGGCATGAAAATTGACCATCCTGAAGCACTGGACTATCTTGAGGAATATGGTTGCAGTGTACAGAAAAACTCGCGAACAGTCAGATTTCCAAATTTATTAGTAGAAGAAACAATAGAAAAAATGAGGAAAGATTTTTCTCTGACTGATAGAGAAGGTAAGGTTTCACCTATGCGTTATACGCAGATGCATCTTTCAACGGTGCCAAAAGTTCTGAAAAATAGTTTTGTGTGTAATGCTGGTGGATTCCCGTCGTTTGTAGTTGATCTTGATGGGAAAAAACGTGAGGCTACAATGAATGATGTTGTAGACTCGATAAGACTTGCAGATGCATTGGAGAACATTGACCTGGTAGGGATTCCGTGCGCTGCCAAGGAAATTCCTCATATTATGAGGCCTATTGTAATGACTGCGGAACTGATAAAGAATACATCCAAACCTGGGGGTATAGAAGCGTGGAACAAGAATGACATACATTATATTACTGAAATGGCTCTGGTTTTACGTGCGAGCATGAATGAACTAAAAAAGAAACCGTTCCTTATAGGTTATGGTGAAACAAGGAGCCCTTTGTGCCTTGACAAAAGCATGTGTGAGATATTCATGCAGTATGTAAAGATGGGACTGCCTCAGAGCCTGGATACCATGCCATGTGCTGGCACGACAGCTCCGGCTACCAGTGCTGGTACGCTGGTTCAAGGACTAGCGGAAACAATTACTGGTTTGATATTGGGATATGCAATTGATGAAAGTGCATGGGTATCCATAGATATGAATCCAAGCCTTACTGACATGCAAACAATGATATTCCCATATTCGGGAGCAGACAGAATTCCGCTTTTAGCAGCTTCAAATCAGATGATGAGAGATTATTACGGAAGACCTGGGGGAAGCCATGGTGGAAAGACTGATGCATGCTTTCCTGGAATACAGGCAGGGTTTGAGAAGGCATTAACTATCTTGTTTCCTGTTCTTACGGGAGCCACAGGGATTGGTACTCTTGGTCAACTGGAAGGGGGCATTACGTTTTCACCTTTGCAACTAGTTATAGACAATGAGATTATAGGGTATATTAAACGTGCTTTGAGAGGATTTGAAGTGACAGATAAAACAGTTGCTGTAGACATTATAAAGGAAATTGGAATAGGAGGAAACTATATAAACCATATGCATACTGCAATGAATTTCAGAAAAGAATTCTATATATCAGATCTGCTGGAAAGGATGCCCTGGGCAGCATGGGAAATGCAGGAAGTTAGGGGCATTGAAGAAAAAGCCAGAGAAAAGGTTAAAAACATTCTAGGTGGGAAAGGAAACTCTGTTTTGGATGAGCAAAAACAAAAAGAGCTAGACTCAATAGTAAAATCAGCATATAAAGCAATATTGAACATTTAGTAAAGCAGTTTTGTATAATGCAAAAACTAATATTATTAACAAGGGGGAGTTTACATGTTGAAAGGTAAAAAGATTGCAACATTTATTGCAGAGGGGTATCACAAGAGGGAGTTGGAAGACCCGATAAAAGCACTTGAACCTGAAGGGGTTAAATTTGTACTGATTGGAGTTAAAGAGAAGCATATTACGGAAGGGGTGCTGGATTACAATACCTTTAAGTACCCTGATGATATGAAACCAGGGAATAGAAAAAAGGCGGATATATTGATAAAAGATGCACACCCTGAAGACTTTGATGGACTGATAATTTCCGGAGGCAGTGCTCCAGAGAAGCTGAGAAAGGAGCGTATGGTAGTAGAATTTATTAGGAAGATGTATGCTCTTAAAAAACCTATTGCTGCAATATGTCACGGACCTCAACTATTGATTTCTGCAAAAATTATTAAGGGAAAGAATATTGCATCGGTATCCTCTATAGCAGTCGACATTGAAAATGCAGGTGCGATATACCTGGACGAACCTGTTGTGGTTGATGGTAATATAATTACATCAAGAGTGCTTGCGGATATAGATCACTTTATAAAAGCAGTAAGGGATATTCTTGATGAACAGTAAGGGGGGCGGCAAAAGTTATATGACAGTATCTGTAAATAAAAAAAATAGGAAAAGGGTATTGTTTTTATTTATTTAATGTGGTATACTGAATAAAAAGGGATGACTGTAGTAATTTACACGAGTAAACTAAAGTCTTTGGGCCAAATAAAAAAAGAGGGGATATATGGGTCATGAATTGGCAAAATATTTATAATAAAAGTAAAG
>CAYYGK010000024.1:0-4620 GCA_964471145.1 uncultured Eubacteriales bacterium
TTCAAAGTATCTTATGCAGAGCGGTTCGGCAGGAAATATATCTGGGGCAATGTTTATAATGATAAACTTTGGTACAATACTGTCTTTTGTCAAATACTCAAGGATATTAACAGGATACAGCGGGGGTGTCAAAACCGTAATAAGCATGCAAAGGCGTATAGCGGTACTTGCAATGGGCCTGCTTTGTTTTGCCGGAGGCATTCCAGGTATAACGGCTGTTAATATTCTTTTTGATGTACATATACAGTTTGATATGCAGTTCCATATACAAAAAATAATTCTGTACCTTGCAAGCATTTTTTTCGGCTATCTGATTTACACAAAAATACTTTCAAAAAGTAAATTTACACAAAAAGGCTATTCCCTTGAGCTTTCATTTAACAGTATTTCCATAGCAGTTTTTACTTTCTTTGTTGTTACGCTGTTTGCTTCAAAGATAATTTAAATATTTTTTAAGAAGATGTCCTGGTATTGTCTTAACATCCTCAATAATTAACAGATTGTTCACAATTGTTCCATAATATTTCCACATAGATTATACATAATCAATATGTATATCCTGTCACAAATATGGAATGGATGGGGGTATTTGAAATTGCAGACTGCATTAAGCAAAGATATCGGTAAAAACAAACGCCGCAGGTTTCCTGTCTGGGCAATGATTATGATAGCTGCCGTCTTGCTTTCTCTTGGAGCATTTTTGACAATAAGGCATTTAAGGACAAAGAGGCTTGCAGAAACCGTACAGCAGCAGAGAACGGCAGCTGTAACAAAGGGTTCTCTTTCCGTGAGTCTTTCGGGTTCCGGCTCTCTTACTCCGGCAGTTCGCGAAGAGATATCTTCCGCAGTGAGCGGAGATGTACTTAAGGTTAACTGCGAAACCGGCCAGAAGGTAAATGAAGGCCGGATGCTTATCGAAATTGACAGAACAGATGCAAAACTCAATTATCAAAAGCTTGTCAATGCGCTGGAGCGTGAAAGGCTTACTTTTGAAGATCTTGAAAAAAAAATTGACTCTTTGGAAATAACGGCCCCCTTTAGCGGATGGGTAACAGGTGTTTCTGTCAGAGAGGGTGATACTCTCAAGGAAAACACCCCCGTAATGACACTTACAAACAAGTCTGAATTGGAGATTACTGTCCCTTTCCGCCCTTCTGACATAAAAAGCCTCAAAAAAGGTGATTCAACAACTGTCAACGTTCAAGACCTGATGCAGCAGATACAGGGCAGGGTTTCATATATAGGTCCCGACACATATGTTACGTCAGACGGCATAATGGCAAGGGATGTTACAGTAAACGTACAAAATCCCGGCCTGCTGGCGGAAGGCATGAGAGCAGGCATATCACTTGAAAACAATGCGGCAAGTCTTGATATGGGAACCCTTGAGTATATTGAAAGCACAGTTGTAAAGTCTGATGCCCCAGGAGATGTAGCAAAGGTAAACGTTTTGGAAAACTGCTATGTCAAAGAGAGCGAACCTCTTGTGCTTCTCGAAAACAGTGACCTTATTCTTTCAAGAGATAATGCATCACTAAGCTTAAAAGAAATGGAGCTGCAGGTTGAGCAGGCACAAAAGCAGCTTGAAGACTACAACATAACCTCCCCGATTAACGGAACCATTGTAAACATGAAGAGAATAAACAAGGGAGACAGCATTAAGGCAGGCACTGTTCTTATGGAAATTGTCAACACCAACATAATGGAATTTGATGTGGCGGTAGACGAACTTGACATCACAAAGGTTGAAACAGGACAGGAGGTCAGGGTAACTGTTGACGCAATTGAAGAAACACTCACAGCACCCCTTTCGGGCACGGTGTCAAACATTGCAATAGAAAGCAAATCAATAAGCGGTGTAACTACCTATCCTGTAACCATAACTCTTGACGGAACAGAAAAACTGCTGGGTGGAATGAATGCAAACGCCGAGATACTGGTTCAGAATAAACAGAATGCACTGCTTGTTCCGATAGAAGCAGTAACGGTTATGGGAGAGTTTTCATACGTATGGGGCAAAGGAGAAAGGCCTGAGCAGGAAAACCCTGTAACACAAGAAAATGCAGGCTCCGGAATTCAGCGCAGCAGGCAGGGCATACAGCTTACCGAAGAGCAGAAGAACAATCTCAGGGATGCCCTGGAGGAATCAGGTGGTGACAGGCAGGCACTCCGGGAAAAGTTTAAGGAGATGCGTCAGAAACAGCAGGTCCAATTGGTGCAGGCTGACTCATATTATGACGGAGCTTACAGGAAGATTGTAAAAACCGGAGCACATAATGAAACGCACATGGAGATATTATCAGGACTGAATGAGGGAGATATAGTTGTGCTTCCGCCTCTTGCCTCAGGTGAAAGCAGCAGTTCCTCTCAGGAAGAAAGGCAGAGGTCTCCATTTGGTATTCCGGGAGGTGGCTTCAGGAGATGATTGAAATAGCCGGGATGCACAAGCACTATATGATGGGTAATACCATTGTGAAGGCATTAAATGGTATAGACCTTAGCATTGGGTTAAATGAATATGTAGCCATTGCAGGCCCATCCGGTTCGGGAAAATCTACTCTTATGAATATGATTGGCTGCCTTGATGCCCCTACATCCGGCAGCTACTACCTGGACGGCATTCAAGTCAGCGAACTGGACGACAACAGGCTGGCAGAAATTCGAAACACCAGGATAGGGTTTGTGTTCCAGGGATTTAATCTCGTAAAAAAACTCTCTGCACTTGAGAACGTTGAACTTCCGCAGATATATTCGGGGGAAAGAACAGCCATGCGCCATGAAAAATCAGTAAAAGCACTTCACCGTGTGGGACTTTCTGACAGGCTTTCCCACACCCCTGCAGAACTCTCAGGGGGACAGCAGCAAAGGGTTGCTATAGCCCGTGCACTTGTCACCTCCCCGCCTATTATCCTGGCAGACGAACCTACAGGAAACCTTGATTCAAAATCAGGAAGCGAGATTATGCGACTGTTCAGTGAACTACATGAAAAGGGGAATACCGTTATAGTAATAACCCATGATGAGCGTATCGCCCGTGCTGCCAAAAGAACAGTAAGGATAATGGACGGTATGATTACTGAAGACAGGGAGGCGGGATGATGGGTATCTTCCAGGCATACAAGATGGCCATTAAAAGCATACTGTCAAACAAGGTCAGGTCATTCCTCACAATGCTTGGAGTAATAATAGGGGTGGCATCTGTCATTTCCGCTGTGGCGCTTGCACAGGGAAGCACCAAAAGCATAACCGACAGGCTTACAGAGCTGGGTACCAACCTTATAAATGTCAGCATTACCGGCAGAGGCAGCGGCAGGGATGTAGAATATAACGACATAGTGGCTATGGCACAAGACAACTCCGATGTCATATCAGCTGTGGCCCCGCGGGTTTCAGCAAATGTCACCCTCAAGTCCGGCACTGTCTCAAAGGAAACCGCTCTTACAGGTACAACGTCGGATTTCGCCTTAATCAACAAACACACTGTCCAGCAGGGCAGATACATCCTGGACATTGACAATATATACAGACAGAGAGTTGCGGTTATTGGAGCATCAGTGGCAAATGAAGTTTTTGCGGAAACCGACCCTCTTAACAGACAGCTTAAGATAAACGGGAATGTTTTCAAGGTAGTGGGAGTGCTTGAGGAACTGGAAGGCGGTGTGGAAGGCTCTGCAGACGATACCGTTATAATCCCCCTTGCCACTGCACAGAGACTTACCAAAAACACCAGGGTAAATAACTATACTTTTCTTTGTACATCTGCCGATGCTGTGGAACAAGCAATGGAAATAATAGAGAAATTCATGCAGAAATACTACAGCAGCGAGTCCCGCTATCGCATATTTAACTCGGCACAAATACTTGAAACGCTGGGAAGCGTTACCGGAACATTGATGGCGGTGCTTGGAGGAATAGCCACAATATCGCTTGTAGTAGGTGGAATAGGGATCATGAACATCATGCTGGTATCTGTCACAGAAAGGACCAGGGAAATAGGCATACGCAAAGCGATAGGCGCTAAAAGGCGAAACATACTGGTACAGTTCCTGATAGAGGCTCTTATGGTTACCGGGACAGGGGGCATACTTGGAATACTGCTGGGCACAGGTGTCATATTTGTGATAGGCCGCACCGGTATGGTTCCCGCTGTTTACTCACCGCTGTGGATGATAATCTCTTTTGTAATATCCCTTCTTGTCGGGGTGGTATTTGGTATCTTCCCGGCAAGCAAGGCTGCAAACCTCAATCCCATAGAGGCCCTGAGGTACGAATAGCATAAAAGAGGAGTGAGTACTGTTGAAAAAAAGAATATCCGTTATTTTGATATCACTGCTTATTACAATGCATCCCGCCGCTTTATATGCCGGCTTTGAAGACGTTGCTGATGATGCAGTGTACAGGGATGCAGTTGAGAGACTTTCTACGCTGAAAATAATAAATGGCAGCAGCGGCAGCTATTTTCCTGAAAGACAGATAACAAAGGAAGAGTTTGCGAAGATAATAGTTATGCTTTCCGGTCTTGAAGATGAGGCTGGACGCCTTAAAAACAAATCAGTATATTCGGATGTCCCTGTGAGCAGGTGGTCCTGCGGCTATATAAACGCTGCCGTGGAAAACGGC
>CAYYGK010000024.1:4630-19680 GCA_964471145.1 uncultured Eubacteriales bacterium
GCAAAACCCCTGACATTCGCACAGGCATGCACCATGTTTATTGATCTGCTGGGGTATGAATCTCATGAACTTAACGGCATATGGCCGTACAGCCATATGAATAAGGCAGAATCTCTGGGACTTACAGAAGGAATCCACTTAAGCCATAACGAAAGTGTCCCCCGTTGGGCAGCTGCGCTTATGTCCAGCCGGTTTCTTGATACATGCATGAACAAGTCAAATGTGACATATGCAGAATCTACCGGCAGTTATACCAAAACAACGGTACTTGAAAACTCCACTACCAACAGCACTCTGCCCCGGAACCAGGTAATAACCGACAAGGGTGTGTTTACGCTGCAGCAAAGCCTGGATACCCTTGAAGCAGGTATAATGTACCTTCTAAGGCTTGAAAACCATACTGTCATCGGCGCATATCCCGCAAACGGCACCTTTACCCGGCTTAGTGTTATTGATTGTGGCAGTCAAATAACCTGTACAGACGGCAATACCACTTTTACGGTCAGTCTTCCCGCCGATGCGGCATATTACCTGGATGGCACAACATCTCCAAGGGAACAGGCAATTAATGCTCTGGAAACAGCATCCTCTATAGTATTGTACAGGAAAAAAGATGAGTCTGAATATGTGTATGCTGCAGTATACAGTCCAATTTACAGCAAACCTGAAATTTCGGGTTTGTCTGTCAGCACCAGCGACTCACCTGGCAGTATCACTTTTTCAAACAAGCCCGTCATAAAGAACGGTTTAAGGATTACAGCTTCTGACATCCTGGCAGATGACGTAGTTTACGAAGTCTCCGACCTTTGGGGTTTTCAGAGCCTGATTCGTGTACTTGACAGCAGGGTACAAGGGGTACTGGATGAAATACTCCCAAGCAAGATTTCGCCTAAAACCATAACGGTGAACAACATACAGTACCAGCTGGGCCGGGATTTCGACAGCAGCATGCTCAACAGCACCGGGGCCATATCCGCAGGTGATTCGGTCAAGGTACTTTTAGGATATGACGGCAGCGTAGTACACATGTCCTTTGAAACCAGTATTGACAGCTCATCCTATGCACTGGTTTTGCATGCATTCAGTACAGTTTCAACCCAGGCGGAAAACACAGGTGAAAACCAGTATTATGCAACCCTTCTGACTGGAAACAGCTCCCGGAAGACAGTACGGGTAATGTCGGATCTGACGCACCTTAAAAACAAGCCTGTAACATTTGAAATTACGGGCACAACCGATGACGGAGAATATGAAATGGCAAGAATCACAACGCTTGAATGTGAATTCCCCAGGCAGCATACCTCAGACAGGGTTGAAAAAACAATAGACGGCAACAGTGTTGCAGACGACGTAGTCATATTTAACCTGCTCAGGAACATTTCCGGAAGCGAGTCAGCGGCTTACATTATGGACTGGTCTGTGTTTTTGCACGGCGATATTGAACCTGGAAGAATAAAATACATGGCAACAGCAGGAAGCTTTGAAGATATCAATGTCATCTTCACCGAAAACATTCTTTACGAAGGCATATCGCTTGGCGTTGTAACAGGTGTTACATCCTCAAAAAGCTGGGGGGCCGGCAGGCAGTACAAATGCACCGTACTTGTTGAAGGAAAGGAATATGAAGTAACCACAAGCCTTTCAAGTATTGGCACAGGTACGGTATTGAAGCTTGATATGTTCTCCGGCACGCCTGCAGTCAAGGGATACTGCAATGTCTGGGACAGTAAAAAGGTTGTGGAAGCGGTAAATTCCACCAGAATACGTATCGGCGGTAGAACATACAGGTTTAGCGAGGGTGCATGCGTGTATATTAAGAAAAACAACGGCACATATGAAACCATTAAAACAGATGCAATAGAAACAGGCAAAAGCTATGACAGCGTTTCACTATACCTGGACAGGTCTCTGCAGTATGGCGGAAGGGTTGAGTTAATCATAATATCATGAAGTGAAGCCGCTTCCCAATATTGCACTGTTCTGCTATAATCGTTCTATGCATGTAAAGAACTGCAGAGATCGGAGTGTTTTTTTGAACAATGATATAAGGCGGTCTGACCGCCTGGGAAATGAACCTGTAGTCCCTCTGCTCATAAGGCTGTCTCTGCCATCGATTCTGGCCATGGCGGTACAGGCCATGTACAATGTAGTTGACAGCATTTACATAGGCCGCACCGGTACAGATGCATTATCTGCATTATCGCTTACGTTCCCTATACAGATGATTTTGATAGGCGTGGCAGTGGGAACCGGAGTGGGAACAAGTTCTCTTATATCCAGACTCCTGGGGGCAGGGGATAACAGGAGGGCATCAAACGCAGCAGGTAACGTACTGCTTATAGCGCTGGTATACGGCGTAGCAGGACTTGCTGTGGGAATGCTGTTTTCACGACAGTTGCTCAGCCTTTTTACAGACGATGCCAATCTGGCCAACCTGGGTTCCCGGTATATACGGATAATACTTGCAGGCTCTCTTGCACTGTTCACACCCATGATATCCAACAACATACTAAGGGGACAGGGCAACACCCTTATACCAATGATTACCATGCTGATCGGCTCCCTGCTCAATATTGTGCTCGACCCCCTGTTTATATACGGCATCTGGATATTCCCTGAATGGGGTATTGCAGGAGCTGCCTTTGCCACAGTCTTATCCCGGCTGATAAGCGGCGCTTTTATACTAAGGATGCTTTTCAGCAGCCGCAATGAACTTGTGATTAATTCGGCAAGCTTCAAGCCAAACCTGAAGCTCATAGGCAGGATATACAGGGTGGGGTTTCCCGCAATGACAATGCAGCTGCTTGCAAGCTTCATGCTGGCAGGCATGAACAAAATACTTGCATCCTATTCGGCAACCGCTATTGCAGCAGCCGGGATATATTTCAGGCTGCAGTCCTTCATATTCATGCCTGTATTCGGGCTGAATCAGGGATACATGCCCATAATGGGCTATAATTACGGTAACAGGAATTACAAAAGAATGAAAACTGCATTAAAGTCCGCACTCGTTACAGCCTTTACCTTTTCCATGCTCGGTCTTGTCCTGTTCCAGTCGATACCTGGATTTTTAATCAGGATGTTCAACAGTGACCCGGAGCTTCTGGATATCGGAACCACAGCATTGAAAACAATCAGCCTTTCTTTTCCCCTTGCAGGGCCGGGAATCCTTGCGGCAACCACATTCCAGGCACTGGGCAAAGGCTTTCCCGGTCTTGTGCTGGCCTTCCTGAGAATGGTGGTCATCCTTATACCGCTTATGTACATATTCGGGCTGTACTACGGACTGGATACATTATGGTACGCATTTCCCATCAGCGAACTAATCAGTACATCAGTTGCGGGAATATGGCTGATGACCACTCTGCACAGGATGAATTTGTTTGCAAAGTGATTTTTGTGTTAAAATATACATGTGGCTATTACTAATTCCAAAGGGGTGAGGTTTCTGTTATGTGGTATGCAATTATTGGAGCTGCAGTCGTACTTATAGTCATCTACTCAGTAAAGAAACAGAAGGATAAAAAAAAGGATGTAAACCCTCTGGACAAATACCTCAATGCTGAAGCTGTCGTATTAGAGCCTGTCAGCGATACACTCGGCACGGGCAAGATAAAAATCGACAACTTCGAAATTCAGGCATTTCGCGGAAAGCCCGGAATCATAGACATCGGTAAAAAGGTCAAAATCATTGAGGTGGGCCTGAACAAGCTCAAGGTAGAACCCGTTGATTAACAAAAGACAATCATGAAAGGGGGCAGGCACATACGCCTGCCCCCTTTTCATTTGTGTTGCATTCTATTTCAACAGGGCTGCTCAGTCTTTCTCTATAGCAGTAAGCACATACTGATCGTGCTCATTTTCATAGAAACTCAGCCTGACCCTGTCATTTTCATTCAAATCATGTT
The DNA here is from genome assembly GCA_964471145.1 of uncultured Eubacteriales bacterium. Taxonomy (GTDB): domain Bacteria; phylum Bacillota; class Clostridia; order Acetivibrionales; family STF1-152; genus CAYYGK01. The sequence goes on from CAYYGK010000024.1 coordinate 8,539, forward strand.
TTACTTTTTCATTTAGCCTGAAAGCCCTAAACTCTCCGCTTCCTTTGACATCCTGTCCCTTGTCGAGCTTTACCTCAATGGAATTCGCATCGATCTGTCCTGTGTATGTGCCTGTTATACCGCTAAAGACATTCTTCTTATCCTGGCTTTCATTCTCTTTATCCTCTGTATTCTCCTGTTGGTTTTCCATTGTCAGCAGGGGATACTGTTCATCTTGACTGTTCTTTGCAACCAGCCTGTCTTCCGTCCTTCCCATCCTGATAACCGTAAACGGCCAGGTTAGTGCCTGGGTAACAGCCTCATCCTTGGAAGGAGCCTTTTCTTCTGCCACAATCACTGTTTCGAGCCCCATATCCGTTACGGATACCACACTTATTGAATAGCCGCCGGTTCTCTTTTCACCGGCTCCGATGAAGACAATCACTTTGTCTCCTTCTTCAAAAACGTAATGCCCTTTGTTCTTTTTGAGTTTTTCTATTGCCACCGCCGTACCATTCTCCAGTTCATCTTCCTTTACAACCTCATAGTCTACTTGATTATTCTGCTCTTTACCCTGTTCTTCGTCCGTATCTGTCTTCTCACACCCGCAAAACAGGGCTGCAATAAATACAACTGCAAGTACTGCCGTAAAAATCCTCTTCATTGCTGCTCACTCCTTGTATGAAAAATCTGCTTTTATCTATTTGGACGGATAAGTGCTGAAAAAGTTCCATGCTGATTCGGAAACATTTCCTGAAAAATCGAAACTCTTAATCTCATAGGCGTGTTCGCCTCCTGTAACATCCTGGTCTCTGTATTCTGTAGTAAGCTTTTTGCCTGAAGATGCACTGCCTCTGGTTCCTTCCTTCAGGACTGATATAAGCTTTCCATCACGGTAGACCAAATAGCCCAATACGCCCTTGTTGTCATGCGATGGCTCCCATTTGAGGATTACATCCCCACTGTCATAATCAATTACAAAGTTCTGTGGGGTTGAAGGGGGTCTGTTCTCGAGCCTCCCTTTGCTGACAAATTCCGCAAGGGAATCATGAAAACCTGATGCAGTGACATTAGGGCTGTAGTAATGTGTGTATGAAAATGTCATATGCCCGTCAACTGTTCCGTCAAGGAGCTTCATTCTCCTTGTAAGGGTATCCAGTGTTACAGCCGTCCAGTCATTTATGTCGAAGGTCTCAATATTTGCCCAGAACCTCATGCCGGGTATGGTTTCAACCGCCTCTGCAATTTTTGAAAACCAGTAAGTCATATCCTTTTCATTTATCCCTTCTGCCCCCACACTGTCCTGGAGACAGAATACATCCCTGTCATCAAAGCCCGAATACTCAAACACATACTTCCACAGGCGGGCATAATCAGATGGCGTCCCAAGCATAGAGTTCATATACGGCGATATCATAAACGGCATCCTGAAACCGTTTTGCTGCATGTAATCAAGCTGCAGTTTAAGCGTCCTTGCAAGTACCCTTTTTGAATCCCCCAAATCAAGAACCGTCCTGAAATGGAAGTTGTCAACCTCCCATCCCCAGTACCATCCGTAAAACGCATCAGGGTATTTCCCATGGTATTTCTCATACAGTTCTGATGCTATAAGGTTTCCCTCCCTGGCCCTTTGCTTCATCCAGTCCTCCCTGCCCCTGTTCTTCCACCAGTCATCACCAAAATTCAGACCCAGAAAGACCTTTATGTCGAATTGCTGTGCATTCTTAAGGCACATTTCAACTGTATCGGCATATGGCACTGCTTTTTCATCCTTCTTTGCCTCAAACCCGTCAATTTCAGTGGGATATACAGTATATGTACTGTAAGAACCATCCTTTCCCTTTTCCAGAAAAGCAGTGGGGGTAAGAACAACATATTTCATACCCAGTTGGGATATGGCCTTAAACTCCCTGCGCCATTTTATGTCATTCCAGTCTTTTACCAGCCACCACTGTATGAATGTTCCCTTCAGTTTTTCTGTCATATTGCGGGTTTTTGCTTCTTCGCTTTCCTGAACTATCACAGGGATATGTGTGCGGTGTCCGTAAGACAACACCAGTACTGCAAGAAATGCGGTCACTATCACAGCAGCGTATCTTTCCATGGCAACCCCTCGGTTTACATAATATAATTATATACTACCTTGCTGCCTTCTTCCACCGTAAATATGACCAAATATTGATTGCCCTGTTCAGGCATAATCAACTGTATCTTTTTGCAAATAATTCCGGATTATACAGGGCACGCCTTCCAGGACAATCCTTTCTCCGACAAAGCATGCAGTTTTCATATCCGGATTGGGTCTCAAACCTGATACCCGATACCGACTTGACCGGATTCATAAGGAAGCTTTCAGAAAGCGTAACCCCAGTGCTTTCAATCTCCCTTCCCAGAAGTCCGAAAAGTTCTTTCTGCTGCTCAATGGGCCAGTCCTTAAGTGAACCGGGGTTCATGCTTGATGTTTTGCCAGGCCCGTACCTTTTATTCATATTCAAAGTCATGTATTTTAATGCACAGGACAGTGCCTGTTTTTTTATCTCATCAGCCCAGAATCTTTCAATAAAGTCGGTTATGGATTCAGACCACCTTTCTATTTCGGTTCCGCATGTGGCAACATAGGGAAAGCACCTGTGCACTTTTGACAGGTTCACGCTTAGAATCCTGCTTTCAAACCTTATGCCCTCCATCACTACATGATTATCAGCCTTCTGTTCAATGAATACACAGGTATACAACGCTTTCGGCCTTGCTGTATTTTCAGCTTCTTCTATCATATACTCAAGCATTTCTGCGTCTTTACTGTATTCATCCACCCTTAAATCCCTGTAGAGCTCTTTACGGTCAGCCCTGTAGGGTATGTCAACAAACACATTCTTCTCCATTTTAAATACCTCCAGCTTGATTTTAGAGGCTTTTATGTGCAATTTCATGCATTTTTTTCTGCTGTATATGATTTTTTTATGCATTTTATACATTTCGCACAAAAATCCTAAGTGATACAATGTATACGGACCTGATTATTTGTGTATTTTTCATAAAAATCATGGGGAACGATAATTGTACAGGGAGGTGTTATATATGTATCAGCTGAAAGAAAAGCTAAAGAATTACACCCTTGACATCCTGGTAATGGCTATACCGCTTATGCTGGCAATTATTATTAAAGTCTTCTCCACTTCCTTCTAATCCTCCTTCCTGCTCTAATAGTTTGACAGAATAACATGGTGGAATCAGTACAGAGCTTTGAATCTGTGCTTTTTTATTATATAATTTTATTGAAAAATAAATAAACAAACTACATAACAACCGGGAGGTTAAAATGATATCAGCCCAGCTTCTTGAACTGCTGTACGAACCTGCGGGAATGCAGCGGTGGAATGACCATATACGCCCTCACAAGGGTTTTTCCGAACTGGATAAGCAGTCCCACAAGATGGTATTCGCATACGTACTCGCCAAATATGAAGAAGACTCGGGTACACAAATCGACTGGCAAAAACTCATTGAGGGCGGTCTTTTTGAACTGTTGCACAGGATAATACTTACCGATATAAAGCCTCCCGTGTTTCACAAGCTGATGTCGCAGAAAGGTGAAGAGCTCAACCGGTGGGTGGTTGAAAACCTGGAAAGGACAGGCATATACGATCTGCCCGGAGACTTCCGTACCAGGTTTGAACATTACTTCTTTGATAAGGAATACCGCCCGCTGGAAAAAAAGATACTACGTGCGTCACATTACCTGGCCACCAACTGGGAATTTAAAATTGTATACAGGCTGAGTTCGGGTTTTTACGGCCTTGAGGAAACAAAAAGGCAGATTGAGGACGAGATGGAGGACCATATCAGCCTTGAAGGTGTAAGAAGGCTTTCCCTGGGGAGAAAGACCATGAATTTTCTTGATCTCATTGGGCAGCTCAGATTTCAGCAGCGATGGGCCCAGACACCCAGGATACCCGAAACATCAGTGCTTGGTCATATGCTTATAGTTGCGATAATGGCCTATCTTGTAACACTCCACCTTAATCCCTGCCCTAAAAGGATTTATAATAACTTTTTTGCAGGGCTGTTCCATGACCTGCCGGAGGTGCTGACCCGGGACATAATATCCCCCGTAAAGGCTTCAGTGGATGAGCTTGACACCATTATTAAGGATATAGAGCAAAATCAGATAGACGAGAAGATACTTCCCCTGCTGCCCGCAAAGTGGCATGATGAGATATATTACTTTACCAAAGACGAGTTTACAAACAGAATAAAAACAGACAGCGGAATAAAAAAAGTGGAGCCTGCTGATATAAACGAAAAATACAACAGTGACATATACTCCCCGCTTGACGGCAGTATGCTTAAGGCATGTGACAAGCTTGCGGTGTTCCTTGAAGCATACCTGTCAATAAAATACGGTATAGACACAAGGTTTCTGCGTGAGGGTTACGCCAGCACATATAGAAAATACCGGGATTTTGACATACCAGGATTTGATTTCGGCAGTCTTTTTGATGTATTCCTTATTCAAGAGCTTCTGTAGGGGGGGTTTTTATTGAACAAGTACATGGGGTTCTATGAGCTCAGATCTCTTGAGATACCTTCCGTCAGCTGGAATGAATTCACGCATGATACACAACTGGACAGCCGTATTCTGTGGACAATAAGAGTTGCAGTAGAAAACAGCTTTGATATTAGCCTCCCCAGGGCAGTGGGCGTAGCTTCAGATAAAGCCTCAGCCAGAGGACTTGAGCTTCTCGAAAAGTACGGACAGGGCGGAATGGTAGTCTATTACCCATACTTTATTGCCGAAAAGAGCGGTGTTTTGGAAGTATCACAGAACAGGACCGTAATTGAGGCTGTAAAGGGTGACCTTTGGAACATGGCTACGTATGGCTGCAGAAAAGATGTCACCATAATCTGCACAGATATAGGAGTTGAGTATTCAGGCAACAAAAGCTTCCTTTCTGACGACTCCCTCAACGAACTGACAAATTGCGCAGCAAGACTTAAAAAACACTTCAGGGATGAACTGGCTGAAGGCCTTTCAATACTTGCAGAATGGAGTTTTGCATACAATACGGATACCACCAGAAAACCCATAGGTGATGTGTACCTTGTTTTCTATGAATTAAGGAGCGTATAGAAAAAACTGCCGCCGGTTGGGGGTCCGGCAGCAGCAAATATGATGGTATATCTTTTAATACTCGTATACTATTGTGACATTGGCCGTAATATCAAGTGTTCCGGGCTGTATGGGAGTTGAGGCAGCTTCATCAACGCCCTTACCGTAATCCATATACCTGTATACAGGTGACTGTGCACCTGATTCGGTTACGGCTACCGGCTCATCAATCTCTACCCCTAGCGCTTCCGCTATTGTTTCTGCACGCCCTGCTGCTGTAACTACAGCCTCTGCAAGTGCCTGCCTGTAATACTTCTCGTTATCAGTAAGGCCGAATCTGATGCTGTTTGACACGTTGACACCCGCTTCAGATGCTGCATCTATGACCATTCCGGTCTTGTCAAGGTCCCTGATTGTTACACTTACGGTATTGTTTACCCTGTAACCTGTTATTTCACTCTCGCCTGTTTCCTTAATGTGGCTGTATTTCGGGTATATGCTGTAGTTCTGTGTCTTGATGTCTTTTTCGTCTATGCCGACATCCTTTATTGCACCGACTATGGCCTCCATCTTTTCGGCATTGGCAGTCTGGGCTTCTTTGGCGTCCTCAGCCTCCGTTACCACCCCGAGGCTGATATATGCGATATCAGGTTCTGCTGTGATTTTTCCCATTCCTGAGACAGTTATTGTTCTTTTTGTCTGATTATCCTCCTGTGAGGCACAGACCTCCCCGTCAACAAGGTATGAAGAAAGCAGCCCCGCTGCGAAAACTGCGGCAACCAGTAATACTATAACGGCTATCCTGCCCTTTGTAATATTAAAACTCAAATCCATCCCCTCCTGTCATGAATAACTTACATATGATTAGACGCAGGTTATGGAGATAGGTTCCATCATTTTATTTGTTATTCCAATATTTATTGCAACCGTAGTGCTCATAAATCAGGTCCTCATACTTGCGGCTAACGGGTGTAGACAGGTCAAAGTCCGGGCAGCTTTTGATAGTTTCCTTTTGCATGTTGACAGACACCTTCTTCTGGTACCAGCTTATCCATTTAATCCACTCCGGTGATATCAGTACCTTTTTGCCTTCGAGCACTTTTTTGGTATCCACAATCATATACCGGATAATCCAGTTTTCATCATCTACAAGGAAGTCATCAACCTCACCGAGGTCCCCGCTTTCAGTGTCTATCGTATATCCATTAACTTCTCTGAAGCTTCTAAGTTGTGCTTTGCCTTCAGATCCCTCGTCCTCTGCTATGTCACGCGTATAAACAGGTGAAGGCACGCCGGCATAGTATCCCTGACTGAATCCCCCGGGGTTTCCTGCCCAGTATGCGGGCCATCCGAAGTACCCCGTGAGTTCCTTTTCATGTTTCCTTGATACCGTTTTGTCGGCTTCTACCGTAGGACTGTTTTCCACCTGCTCCCTGGTAAGAGAGACAGGAAACTCTTTTCTTGACCAGTTGGGCTTTTTCATCGACTGCGGGGATATGAGTACCTGCCTTCCAAACAGCCAGAACCCCGTTTTATCCACCAGATACCTCACAACCCAGTCCCTGTCGTCAAAATAGAAATCGCTTACCTTCCCTATATCTCCATCCTTTGCTACTATCCTGTAGCCTTTGATTTCATTAAGGCTTCTAATCATTTTATTGCACCTCCTGTTGATGATTTACCAACATAGGAGGGCTTTAAACAGTTTTAATCTCACCAGTTGCTTTTTTTTACAATCTCCTCCATCTCATGCTTCCTGCTCCTTACCATAAGGTCCATTACAGCCTCCCCTGGCGGCTTTCCATTGAAAAGTACCTCATTTGCCTGCATTGTGATAGGCATCTCAACCCGGTAGCGGTTGGCAAGCTCCATCGCAGCCCTTGCTGTACAAACCCCCTCAACTACCATGTTTATTTCATTCAAGGCCGCTTCCAGGGAGCAGCCTTTTCCAAGCAGTACCCCTGCCCTCCTGTTCCGGCTGTGCCTGCTGGTACAGGTGACAACAAGGTCACCAATGCCTGTAAGCCCCGAAAATGTCTCGTGATGTGCTCCCATGGCAACTCCGAGTCTCTGTATCTCTGCCATTCCCCTTGTTATAAGGGCTGCCTTTGTATTGTCTCCATATCCCAGCCCATCGGAAATCCCGGCACACAGCGCAATAACATTTTTAAGTGCACCACCCAGTTCCACCCCGGTGATATCCGGGTTTGTATAGATCCTGAAACGGGGTGTTATAAACAGATCCTGGACCAATACTGCTTTTTCCCTGCTTTCGCTTGCTGAAACATAGACGGATGGTATGCCCCTTGCAAGCTCCTCGGCATGACACGGCCCTGAAAGCATGACCGGTACAGCATATGGTATCTCACGGCGTATGACCTGGGACATACGAAAACCTGTCCCCTGTTCAAGCCCCTTTGAAAAACAGGTTATGATTTTTTCTTCATTCACATCATGTAATATTCTGGCTGCGGTTTCGGATACCTTCTGCGACGGCACGGCAAATACAATTAAATCAGCTCCAGCCAGGGCAAGCTTCAGGTCATCAGTACATGCAACATTCCCGGGAAGTTTGACCCCAGGCAGCTTTTGCATGTTTTCCCTGTTCTGACTGACAGCACGTGCCTCATCATAGAAAGGAGTCCACATAATAACATCCGAACCCTTTCCGGCAAGAACAACAGAAATGGCAGTGCCCATACCTCCTGCTCCAAGCACACATGCCTTAACATTTTGCCCCACAAGAATCACTCCCTGCTTTTCTTTTCACCAAGCCTTAACTCCTGCCCCCTCAAAAGCCGCTCAATATTGCTCCTGTGGCGTGCAATGGCAAGTACCGCAATCAGCATTGAAAAGGCAAAAAAGAGTGTACTCTTTGAAAACAGCAATGCCAATACAGGGAGTAATGCAGCTCCGGTCATAGAACCTAAGGACACAAACCTTGTAAGAAGAACAACAGCCAGGAAAACTCCTGTGATTATCAGTCCTATCTTCCAGTCAAGAAAGTATACAACAGAAATAGAAGTAAGCGCTCCCTTGCCTCCCCTGAATTTGAAATACAGCGGCCAGTTATGACCTGCAACCGCTGCGGCACCTGCAATAACCGCCCCGGCATCCCCGGCCAGGGCCAAACCTGCAAGGCATGCCAGAATGCCTTTTAGTATGTCACCAACTGCAGTCATCAGTGCCGCTGTTTTGCCCAGAACTCTCAGGGTATTGGTCATTCCGGCATTGCCGCTTCCATGCTCCCTTACATCCTTGCCGTAAAGCCTGCCCACCAGAAGTGAACTGTTAAGACTCCCCAGCAGATAGCCTGTAACTGCAGATGTGGCTGCAAGTATAACATCCATATATTCATCCCCCGTTTATTCTTTCATTTCTTTCCCTGACAATAATCCTTATGGGTGTTCCTTCAAAACCGAAACTGTCTCGTAAACAATTCTCAATATATCTTTTATATGAAAAATGCATAAGTTTCCTGCTGTTTACAAACATTACAAACGCAGGAGGTCTGCAGCCTGTCTGGGCAGCATAGTATATCCTGAGCCTTTTCCCCTTGTCTGCAGGAGGCGGCGTCATTGCAATCGCATCATTGATTATGTCATTTAGTACCCCGGTGGATACTCTTATGCTTGCCTGCTCATATACATTATCCACCAGTCCGAACAGTTTTTCAACCCTTTTTCCTGTCTTTGCAGATATAAAAGCTATCGGTGCATAAGTCATAAACGAGAGCTTTTCAATCACTTTATTCCTGCACTCTTCCATTGCAGCAGAACCTTTTTCAGCCAAATCCCATTTGTTTACAGCAATAATTGAAGCCTTGCCCTTTTCATGTGCAAAACCTGCAATTTTAGCGTCCTGCTCTGCTGCACCCTCGGATGCATCTATAAGCAGCAGGCAGACATCGGCCCTTTCAATTGATGTCCATGACCGTATTGTACTGTATCTCTCAATATTCTCTGTAATTCTGCTCTTTCTTCTTATTCCGGCAGTATCTATGAGTATGTAGTCCCTGCCGTTCCTGTTTACCTGCGTATCAACTGCCTCCCTTGTGGTTCCCGGGATGTCACTTACTATCAGCCTTGTTTCCGAGAGTATCCTGTTTATCAGCGAGGATTTCCCTGTATTGGGCTTTCCTACTACTGCAATCTTTACAGCATCACCAACTTCTTTTAGGGTATGATCCTCCGGGAAATGACGGTAGACCTCGTCCAGCAGGTCTCCTATACCCAGGCCGTTTGCTGATGAGATTGGAACAAGACTGTCAATGCCAAGGCTGTAGAATTCATATATATCCGCAGGGGGCTGACCCGTTCTGTCAACCTTGTTAACTGCCATAACAACAGGATTCCCAGCCTTCCTGAGCATGTTTGACACCTCAGCATCGGAAACCGTAACCCCTGTTCTGGCATCAGTCATGAATATGATTACATCAGCAGTCTCAACAGCTGTCAGTGCCTGGTTCCTCATTTGTTTCAATATGTCGCTGCAGGAAGCAGGCTCTATGCCCCCGGTATCTATAAGGGTGAAATCTCTTCCCCTCCATTCTGCTTCAGCATATATCCTGTCACGGGTAATGCCGGGCGTATCATCAACAATAGATATCCTTCTGCCGGTGATATGGTTAAAAAGCGTTGACTTTCCTACATTTGGCCGTCCGACTATTGCAACTACAGGTCTTGCCACAACCGTCACCTCCCTGTCCGCTTCACATCTTTTTGAATAATCTTCTCCGCCAGTGCACGACCTGACACCTCAACCGGTGTTACATCAACACCAAGTCTGTCCCGTACCATGTCCACAGTATAGTCATCAAGAAATATCTTTTCTCCTGCTTTGAGCATATTGGAGGGAATCAGCAGTTCATCCCCAAGGTCTCTGCCTTTAAGCTGTTTTACCAGATCCTGGCCAGTAACAAGGCCTGATACCGTGACATCTTTCCCGAAAAAATCGTTCTCTATACTGTATACATTTATATGCATTTTCTGCACAAGCTCCTTAATAAAGCCTTCTGCAAGACTGCCTGTCGCAATACTTATATTTTTTGAAATGATACCTGTCCCGTTGTGCCTGTCCAGCTCTTCATGGAAATCATGCCTGAAAAGGGCAAACATGCCTACACCATTTTCTACCTGGGGGTAATCTTCATATTCCTCATCTAGAGGAATGTCCATTCCTGCCGCCAGATACAACTCATCTGCAGCAAACACGACTCTTCTTCCAAACTTTTTCATGTTCTCCCGCTGGTGGCTTTCAACCTGCGAAACAGTTTTTGCCGCAGATTTTCTGTCAAACCTCATTAGCGGGTACAACCCCTCCCTGTGCCTGGTAAGTCCGACAGGTACTACCGATATGCTGTTCATTTCCGGGCACAGCCCTGCAAGGTCGTCAAGAGTTCTGTCCAATTCCTTCCCGTCATTTAACCCCCGGCAGACAACTATCTGTGTGTTTACCAAAAGCCCCGACCCCGTGAGTCTTTTCAGCCTTTTTATGATGTTTCCCGCCCTGCGGTTTCCCATCATAAACTCCCTGAGGCAGGGGTTTGTTGTATGTACCGAAACATTAAAAGGTGAGAACCTCATTCCAATCATCCTGTCCAGTTCATCATCATCCATGTTTGTCATAGTAATGTAATTGCCGCTTAAGAAAGACAGGCGTGTGTCATCATCCTTGAAGTAGAGGGAATCTCTCATGCCATCGGGAAGCTGGTCAACAAAGCAGAATATGCATTTGTTTTCGCACCTTTTCTCATAATCTATCAGCGGATGCACAAACTCTATTCCCAGGTCTTCGTCTTCATCCTTTTGTATCTCCACTTCCCATTGCTGACCATTTGCATCAACCAGTCCGATAACCAGATGCTGCTTTAGTATCATCAACCTGTAGTCAAATACATCCTTAAACTTCCTGCCGTCAATTTCAATTACAGAATCGCCAGGCCTGATACCTGCTTCTTCGGCAATGCTGTCAGGTATGACTGTAAGTATTCTTTTACATCCATGCGCACTGTTTTTTTTCATATGCAGCCGTTAAAAACGGCAGCCTCCCGG
>CAYYGK010000025.1:0-19512 GCA_964471145.1 uncultured Eubacteriales bacterium
CTGCGTCAACGGCTTTAATACTATACCACCGCAGACGGGTCTGTTCAACCTCCCGTAAATAGCTTTTACCACAAATCATTTGATTTATTCCTGTTATTCTCCGTTTTTCTCGTCCGCATCGTTTTTTCCTGCTTCTATCCCTGCTTTCGTTGCCTTGATTTTCTTTAGCTCACATGCCAAAACATTGCTGCAACAGTGGTGTTGCTCTTCTCATGTACAATCCCGTTTACCGCCACACTTGAAAGATACCCTCTAATCATTTGTCTGTCCTTGTCCGAAAGCTCCTGCTTTGAATTTATTCGCAGAGTGAATTCTTTTATTGCCTGTTCCAGAGGCATATGGTTCTCCCATATCTGATCTTCGTATTCAATTTTGGGGCGGCCCCCCGTGTGCCACGCAAGGTCAAATGCATATGCTATTGTTTCATCAAGTGCCTTTGTGTCTCGTTCAGCATTAACAAGTTTGTTTAGTTCATCCAGAATTAAGCTGGTACGTCTCGCAGGTTTTACCGTTAACACCCAGCCGCAGCTCGCTTCAATAAGCTTCAAAAATGTATCTGCAGAAACAACTGCCGGCGTCATGTGTGCCAGAACAAGATCAAATTGTTTTTCCCAGTTTTTTTCTTTCAAATTGACACAGTGCCAGTTGTCGGTAAAAAAACGTACATTAGAACATCTGCTCTTTCCAATCTCTTTTGCTTTTTTTATCATTTCAGGCGAAAAATCAATTGCTTTAACTTCAGCACCCATGGCCTCAAGTGCGAAAGAGAATCTACCTCCCCCACAGCCAACGTCCAGGGCATTTTTCCCCCTGCCCGTCATATTCTCACGCTGTATTATCCTCATGGCTATGCTGTCTTTTTCCGCAGGCAGCTCTTTGCATGAAAAACTCTCCGCCTTGCTGTTCCACCACTCTATGCCTGCTTTGGGATTGCCCGGATTAGTCTTCCACATCTGCTTTATTGTTGATATTTCCATGTTCACAGTCGCTCCATTCTATAGTACTCTGGTTTGTTGTTGCAAGTGCTCACAGGTTTACCCATACAGAGGGACAACCGTACGGTAACCACGGATATTTTCTATCGTTACTTCCATGCCGTAAACTTCACGTATAGCGCTGGAAGTAACGGTAGAAACACCTCCCAGGGAATAAACACAGCTGTCCTTAATCAAAAGAAACCGGTCGCAGTAGCGTATAGCGAGGTTAATGTCATGAATAACAATGATGACGCATAAATTTTCCTCAATCGCTGTATCACGGACTGTTTTCATTACCTCATGCTGGTTTTTCAGGTCAAGATTGCTAGTGGGTTCATCGAGCATCAACACTGTCGGCTGCTGGGCAAGCGCACGAGCCAGCATAACCTTCTGGATCTCGCCGCCTGACAGCTCATCTATGTATCTGAGAGTAAAGGCGTTAAGCCCCATACGATCAATTATATTCCTCGTTATTCTGTGGTCCTCTTTTGTCGGATTCATGGTAATGTAAGGCTTCCTGCCCAGAAGGACTGCATCATATACATTTATCCTGGAAACTTCGTTCTGTTGAGAAACATATGCCATATCACGTGCGATTATCTGACGTTTCATGGTACCTACATCTCGCCCGTTAACGACCACTGCACCTTCCTGAGGCTCAAGTATCCGGTTAAGGCATTTAACCATTGTACTTTTTCCTGCGCCGTTGTTACCCAGTATCGCAATGCACTGACCCTCTTTTGCATTAAATTCTATATTTTTTAGAATCTGAAAGGCCTTGTCGTATGAAAAACTCAGTTGCCGCACATTTATCACCTGTTCCTTACCCCCTTGAATAAAAGATAGAGGAATAACGGAGCTCCTAAAAAAGAAGTAATTGCACCGATTGGCAGAACCACAGGAGAAACCACCAAACGTGCCGCTATATCACTGAACAGCAGCATCACCGCCCCCATCAGAGCAGAGGCCGGAAGCAAAAACCGATAGTCATTTCCTATTAAACGCCGCATAAGATGGGGAGATACCAGTCCTACAAAATTGATTATACCAGTAAATGAAACAATTACTGCTGCAGTAAAGGAACATATTGTCATTCCGATGATACGCATCCATTCGACATTGACACCGAGCCCTTTGGCACTGTTTTCACCACTTTCAAGGGCATTGTAATTCCATCTGTTAAAAAAGAAATATACAGCTGCCAGAAGGACAACAACCGCCATAATTACAATCTGCTTCCACGATGTACGGCCCATATCTCCGAAAGTCCAGAACACTATTGCGGAAAGACTCACATCATCAGCAAAGTATTGCATTATTGTTGTGCCTCCCGCAAAAAGCGCACTCAGCGCAACTCCTGAAAGTATTATTGTTTCGGGTGAAACTTTTTTAAATCTTGAAAGTCCCAGTACCACAAAGGTTGACAGCATGGAAAATGCAAAAGCACAAATAGATACCATATACGGGTTGGTAACCGTTACGGCATCATTGGTATGAAATTGTACGCCGGCTCCCAGTACGACAATTGCAAAAGCAGCGCCGAATGCAGCTCCCTGCGAAACACCGATTGTTGATGCAGAAGCAAGCGGATTGCGTAGAATACTCTGCATGGCGCAGCCTGTTATTGCCAGACCGATTCCTCCAAGGATGGATGTTACGACTCTTGTGAGGCGTAGACTGAGAACCACTGTTTTAGTCATTTCCGTTCCCTTACCCGCCAGGGCAAGCAGCACTTCGTTTATGGTCAGACCGGCAGAACCGGCAACAACGGCAATAAAAGCTGCTGCCAGTGTAATTAAAGCCATTAAAACATTTACTGTTTTTTTAAACCTCATATATTCTTTATACGTTTTTTGTTTTTTATAAAAGTTTAACACTGTTATTTTCACTTTCCTATAGTTATTTTTCCAAAGCCGTTGCCTGTGTCCTCAAGCACCTGAATATAGGGGTGTCCAAGCATTTCTGTAAATATCTCTTCCGCTTTGGCTTCAAAATCTACATCGGAGAAAGCTTGCGGGTAAATAATGGTGCCGGCATAATATGCGTCAGCTATTGCAAGCTCTATATTGGTACCATAATAGTTATAATTAATCTGAGTGTATACATTGCCTTCTTTTACAGCCTTCAGGCTGTTGTAATAACCCGGGTTCGTCCTATAGTCATCGTTTACCAGGTTCATGTTGCCAGGAGTCAGAAATATGATGTCGGGATTCCATACCAGAAGCTTCTCCTTTTCGATCATTACCGCTCCTTCATTTCCGGTTTCATCAACCACATTTTTTGCGTTTATAGCAACAAACGGAGGATATTTTGCATAAGTCCCTTCAATTCCATGACCTCCCCGAAAACTGACGGCTCCTGCGTATACGGCGGGTTTATCCCTCTCTGTGATATCCCTGGTGCGATCGCTGAGATCTCTTTGCCATTCCTTCATAGATGTAATGAGTTTAGTGCAGCGTTCCCGGGTTGCCATGATATCGCCTGCAAGTGTGAGGGCCTCATACACGCTTTCACTGAATATACCAGTGTACTCAAGAACAACAACAGGAATACCAAGTTTCTGCTGCAATGTGTTCACAGCCACAATGTCGGAATAATTTATGAATATTATGTCTGGATGAAGCGTAGCAAGCGCTTCCTGGTAAGTTTTACTGTTTGCACCTCCCGAAGCTACCGCAGTCAGTGTGGAAAACCTCTCTTTGTTTACATAAGCATATGGCATGCCGGGATTTCCGTTGATTTCCAGTTCAGATAACCCGACTATTTTATCCGCACAGCCTGCATATGTCAGCATTCGGGCAGTTGATCCGATTGTCGCAACAGAATTGATGTTGACCGGTATTTCAACTGTACGGTCTGCCATGTCAGTTATTGTACGGGTGCCGGGTTCAGAAGAAGCCGGGGGGCCGGCTGTTTTACTTTCTCTGCAGGCGGTGAATAAACATGCTGATATAGCAAAAACAATAATTAATACAGTATACTTTTTCATTTTTTACTTCCTCTCCCTTTTAAAGTATAGGTTTGTCCGGAGTCCTGCTCTGCCTCTATCGGTTACCATCCTCTTGAATAATCCTTAAAGCAGTCAAGACATACTCTTTTCCCTTCATTAATTCTCATCTTATGCTCAGGTGCAGCTTCCCCGCATTCTTCGCACATTACGGAATTAAACATCCTTGCTTTTTCCGGCAGTTCAAAATTCGGCTTACCGAAAGAAAAAATTTCATTTACAGGTGAATTCAAAATAAATTCCTGCCGCTGCCTGCGGTCCATTTCCGTGTTTCCGGGTTTTACAATCATTCTGAGGCTTTCTCCGGTAGTCCTGCAAAAGAAACTAAAAGCCATTTTACCCGTCCCTTTGTAAAGAAGATTTCCCTTACCAAAGGTGCATCCTGTCAATACCTGAACCGCATCCACCCCGCATGCGTCGTTTTCTGTTACACATACAACCTCTTCATCCTTTGAGAACCTGAGCCCCAGCTTTTCCATAGCTGCCTCGCAGGCTTTAAAGCCTGTTGCAAGCCCCGGACACTCATGTCCGTGAAACTCAACACATCTTTCCCAGTTCTTAAGCGGCTTACACATATCTTTCATTACTCCTTCCAATAATAGAACTTCGCTCTTTTCCACGCAAAAAGAAACCACGAGCAGTGCCGCTACCTGCGGCATCCCTTCATGGTTTCCTTCCGTCAATACTTAAAATATACATCAAAGCCTTCATGGCTTCATTATCAATAGTTACTCTACCAAACAGGCGGGGTAATGTCAAATATATTTGATAGCAATATAGCCTGTCTCTGATATCATTTTCCCTGTTTTCACCGGACAGCGGATTAGGCTACCCGGCATCCGGACCGGTTAACTCTCCCGTTTCGTCTTCTTCTTCCGGACGTATCCTCGCCATGCCTACTACCTTGCGGTCATCTCCGGTCCTCATCAGTGTAACGCCCTGTGTTGTCCTGCGCAGTACGCTTATCTCGTCCACCTTCATCCTTATGATTGTACCATCGGAGCTTATAAGCATTATCTCATCCTGGTCCTCCACTACTTTTACCCCCGCTATCCTTCCTGTCCTGGGCGTAATTTTGTAGGTGAGAACCCCCTTTCCTCCCCTGGTCTGCTGCCTGTACTCATCCAGCCTGGTCCTTTTGCCGAATCCGTTTTCGGTAACAGTCAGCAGCATTGTGTCCGGAAGGCAGGGTATCATCCCCACCACATAGTCTGTGTCCTTCAGCCGGATACCTCTCACGCCCTGGGCGGTACGTCCCATCGGACGCACATCCCTCTCATTAAACCTTATAGACTTCCCGCTGTTGGTTACAAGCATAACATCTGTATTCCCGTCGGTAAGCCTTACCTCTATAAGCTCATCGCCTTCCCTCAGTGTGACCGCCGTAAGCCCTCCCTTCCTTATGCTGCCGTACTGCATAAGGTCGGTCTTCTTTACAACGCCTTTTCTTGTTGCCATCATCAGGTAATACCCGTCTGTGTAATCGCTCAGCGGTATGACAGTCGATACCTTCTCGCCTGGGTCAAGCATCAGCAGGTTTACTATGGCCGTTCCCCTTGCCGTCCTTCCAGCCTCAGGAACCTGATATGCCTTCAGTCTATATACCTTGCCCTTGTTTGTAAAGAACAGCATGAAATGGTGCGTGGAGGTTATAAACAGGTCCTCCACAAAGTCCCCTTCCCGTGTGTTCAGGCCTATGATGCCCTTACCTCCCCTTCTCTGGCTCTTGTATGTGTCTGCGGGCATCCTTTTTATATAACCGAAGTGAGTCAGCGTAATTGCGATTTCTTCCTCCTGTATCATGTCTTCTATATCAATTTCCGAATCGTCAATAACTATCTGCGTACGTCTTTCATCCGCATATTTATTCTGTATGTCACGCAGCTCCTCTTTTATGATGTCAAGCACCATTTGCTCATTTGCAAGCACCTCCCTGTAGTACCGTATCTTTTCAAGCAGCTTTCTGTATTCGTCCTCAAGCTTCTCTCTCTCAAGACCTGTAAGCCTCCCCAGCCTCATATCCACGATCGCCTGTGCCTGCTTTTCGCTGAATCCGAACCTCTCCATCAGGCTGGCCTTTGCTTCCGCTTCCGTCTGTGAACCCCTGATTATACTTATTACCTCATCCAGGTTGTCAAGTGCTTTTTTAAGTCCCTCCAGTATGTGTGCCCGGGCCTCTGCCTTCTCAAGCTCGAACCTGGTCCTCCTCCTTATGACATCCTTCTGATGTTCTATGTAGTAGTCTATGACCTGCCGTAAATTCAGCACCCTGGGTTCGTACTTGCCGTCATCCGACTGCACCAGTGCAAGCATATTGGCGTTGAATGCCTCCTGCAGCTGAGTGTTCTTGAAAAGCTGGTTTAGAATTATATTTGCGTTAACATCCCTCTTTAAATCTATTACGATTCTTACAGGGTCTTTCCTGTCGGACTCATCATTTATGTCTGATATGCCATCGATTCTCTTTTCCTTTACAAGGTTGGCTATCTTTTCTATCAGCTTTGCCTTGTTTACCTGGTAGGGTATCTCGGATACAATAATCCTCTGCCTGTTGTTTGGCATCTGCTCTATCGCAGTCTTTGCCCGTACAACTATCCTGCCCTTGCCGGTGGCATATGCCTCCCTTATGCCCCTCTTTCCCACTATCAGTCCCGCAGTGGGAAAATCCGGCCCTTTAATTATAGAGCACAGCTCGTCTGCCGTTGTTCCCGGGTTGTCTATAACGGTGCATATTCCGTCTATCGCCTCTCCCAGGTTGTGAGGGGGTATGTTTGTTGCCATCCCGACAGCTATTCCCGAAGAACCGTTCACAAGAAGGTTGGGAAAGCGGGAGGGCATTACTACAGGCTCCATTTCATGCTCGTCAAAGTTCGGCTTGAAGTCCACCGTGTCCTTATTTATGTCCGCAAGCATTTCCATTGCTATCTTCTCAAGTCTTGCCTCAGTATACCTCATGGCGGCAGGTGAGTCCCCGTCCCTTGAACCAAAGTTGCCGTGCCCGTCAACCAGCGTGTACCTTAATGAAAAGTCCTGTGCCATCCTTACAAGACTGTCATACACCGCAGCATCCCCGTGTGGATGAAATTTACCAAGGACCTCTCCCACCGTGGTGGCGCATTTGCGAAAACTCTTGTCGGGCGTGAATCCCAGAAGGAACATGGAATACAGTATCCTCCTGTGAACAGGTTTAAGCCCGTCCCTTACGTCCGGCAGCGCCCTGTCTGCGATTACGCTCATCGCATAGTCTATGAATGATTTCTTCATTTCCGATTCTATATCAACCGGAATGATTTTTTGTATCCTGTTTTCGTCAGCCATTTCTTCCTCCAGTCAAATTAGTTTCGTTTAATGTATATATTCTATATAACTTTGTCAGAATTGTCCACATAGAAAAAAGGCAGCCAGAAAACCGGCTGCCGATACGGGGGTCAAACGGGCTGTAAGGTTTTACAG
Organism: uncultured Eubacteriales bacterium; assembly: GCA_964471145.1. Lineage (GTDB taxonomy): Bacteria > Bacillota > Clostridia > Acetivibrionales > STF1-152 > CAYYGK01. The sequence goes on from CAYYGK010000025.1 coordinate 7,438, forward strand.
CCCGGATTTTGTTGTAGCTATTGACTGGTTCTTGGGGATCCTTATGATAAACTCGATGTACTTTCCCCTGTCAAACTGTGCTGCCCTGGCGTTGACGCCTGATTTCTTCATCAAGACTATTGCCTGTTTGACCGTATTTATGAATATCCTTATATCCTTTACCGCTCTTGTAAGCTGCTGCTTTTTTTTCTCCTTTTCATTCTTCTTTTTGGTGTACCTGTCTATAGCATGCTCGACAAGCTCCTCCGTCCTCTTCACGTTCAGGCCCCTCTCGCAAACCTTTTTCAATACCTTCAGCTGCAGCTGCTCGTCATGCAGTTTCAACAATGCTCTGGCGTGCCTCTCGGTCAGGCTGTTGTCCAGAAGTATTTTCTTGACCAGCGGGGAGAGCTTTAGAAGTCTTATCTTGTTTGCTATTGTAGACTGACTCTTGCCTATCTTCCCGGCCAGCTCCTCCTGGGTGAGCCTGTGTTCCTGAAGCAGGTTGTGGTATCCTTCCGCCTCCTCCAGGTACGTAAGGTCCTCCCTCTGCAGGTTCTCTATAAGAGCCATTATCGCAGAGTCGTTGTCGCTTACATTGATAATAATAGCAGGGATCTCGGAAAGCCCGGCCATCTCGGCCGCCCTCAGTCTCCTCTCACCTGCCACAAGTTCATAGTTTCCTCCGGAAAGCCTGCGCACATTTACAGGCTGTATCACACCATACTGCCTTATTGATTCGCACAGCTCCTCCAGGGAAGCTCTTTCGAACTTCTTCCGGGGCTGATACGGATTAGGCCTGATACTGTCCAGCTTTATATAGATGATATTCCTGTGTGCGTTCCTGTCTTCCGCTTGTGCGTATTTTACCCTTTCTTCCAGCATATGACACCATCCTTTTTGTATTCCCCATGTATTCCGGCTGGACTGTTATTTTTCTCTCACCTTTTTACATGGTAACAACATTACTTTTTACCTGAAAAATACAGGCTGTAAGATTACCTATTCGTCATATGCTTTTTGTTATCCTTTTTTTAAAAACAAGAATCGTTCGCCTAAAACCTCTATATTACTGCATTATAGCCGTTATTTCAGCGGGAGCTTTGATGGTTTGCCTGCTTTTCTGGGATATTCTGTCGGTGTTTGTCGAAACTTTTTTACTATTATTATGCTTCTTTTTATGTCACTGAAGGGAAGATTAAAGGTTTTGACTGATGATATTTCCCCTCCCAGCAGAACCAATGCCTTTTTTGCCCCCCTTATTTCCCCGGTGTCCCTTCCCTTCATCATAAGAGCTCTGCCCCCTTTTTTAACCAGAGGCAGTGTGTACTCAAGAAGAATGTTAAGCGGGGCGACGGCCCTTGCCGTGCATACGTCAAATCTTTCCCTGTATTCTGTGTCCGCTCCAAGGTCCTCAGCCCTGCTGTGGATTGCGTCGGCTGCCTCCATACCAAGAACGGAGATTATCTCACTTAGAAAATCGGTCTTTTTCCTTACGGAATCTATAAGGGTCAGCCTGATATCCGGCCTTGCAATCTTTGATGGGATACCGGGAAATCCTGCCCCGGTGCCCACATCCGCCATTTTGATTTTCCCGGCAGGCAGCAGGGGTACTATTGAAAGGGAGTCAAGGAAATGCTTTATGATTATTTCCCTCTCCTCTGTTATGGATGTCAGGTTCATGCGGGTGTTCCACTCAAGCATCAGCTGCATGTGCCTTTTAAATGCAAGTATCATGTCCTGGCATATATCAACCCCGAGCATTTGAGCCCCTTCCTCCAATAACTTAAAAAACCTTCCGGCCATGCCTTCACCCATCCTGAACACCTGTCCTGAGCCTTATAAGGAGCACAGTTATGTCTGCGGGTGAAACACCCGAAATCCTTGATGCCTGGCCCACCGATGAAGGGCGTATCTTTTCCAGCTTCTGTACCGCCTCTGTTCTTAAACCCTTTATTGCAGAGTAGTCCAAATCAGGCGGGAGTTTTTTTCCTTCCAGCCTGCGAAACTGCTCTACCTGCCTCATCTGCCTCTCTATATACCCCTCATACTTTATAGAAACAGCAACCTGTTCTGCAACCAGGTGGTCTGTTTGAGGCATATCATCGTCTATCTGCGCAAGGTCCCCGTATGAAACCTCCGGCCTCTTAAGAAGTGCCGAAAGCTTTACTCCTGTTCCTACAGGGGTGCTGCCGCATCTTTTCAGCATGCTGTTGACCTGGGCGGTGGGCGGTACAGTCTTCTTTTTAAGGCGCTCAATTTCGTCTCTTATCTGTTCTCTTTTCCTCTCGAACCTCCTGTACCTTTCCTCCCCTATAAGGCCTGCCTTCCTGCCGGCAGGAGTAAGCCTTAAGTCAGCATTATCCTGCCTCAGCAGCAGCCTGTATTCCGCTCTTGATGTCATCATCCTGTACGGCTCCCTTGTGCCTTTTGTCACCAGGTCGTCTATCAGCACCCCTGTATATGCCTGGGAGCGGTCCAGCACCAGCGGGTCCTCCCCTCTTATAAATGCGGCTGCGTTAATTCCCGCAATTATTCCCTGGGCAGCTGCCTCCTCATACCCTGAGCTTCCGTTTATCTGCCCTGCACAGAAAAGCCCGCCGATGCTTCGCATCTCAAGGGAGAGCTTAAGCTGTGCGGGGTCTATGCAGTCATACTCTATAGCATATGCGCTTCTCATTATGGCAACATCAGCCAATCCGTCTATCGTTCGGAGCATTTCGGTCTGCACCTCTTCGGGCAGGCTGCTTGACATGCCCTGCAGGTACATTTCCTGTGTCCTCAGCCCCATGGGTTCCACAAAAACCTGATGCCTGTCCCTGTCCGCAAACCTTACCACCTTGTCCTCTATAGAAGGGCAGTACCTGGGACCCACACCCTCTATTACCCCCCCAAAAAGAGGGGATCTGTGAAGGTTGTCCCGTATTACACGGTGGGTTTCTTCATTAGTATAGGCAAGCCAGCAGGGCACCTGGTCTCTTTCAATGGATTCTGTTTCAAATGAAAAGGGCACTATCGGATACTCCCCCGGCTGTTCCTCCATCCTGGAAAAATCTATCGATCTCCTGTTTATTCTGGGAGGCGTCCCGGTCTTGAATCTCATGAGCCTGATCCCCTCCCTTTCCAGGCTGTCAGACAGCCTGTCGGCCGGAAACATGCCGTCCGGCCCTCCGCCAAATGATATGTCCCCGATTATTATTTTTCCCTTAAGGAAAGTTCCTGTGGCAAGAACCGCAGCCCTGCACTTGTAAACCGCTCCTGTATGTGTCTTCACGCCATTAATGCAGTGGTTTTGCACAAGTATCCCGACAACTTCCTGCTGCTTTATGTCAAGGTTTTCACAGCTTTCAAGGGTGTTTTTCATTTCCCGCTGGTACTCGCGCTTGTCAACCTGGGCCCTCAGTGAGAACACTGCAGGTCCCTTTGCCCTGTTGAGCATTTTGCACTGTATCAGCGTTCTGTCCGTATTCCGTCCCATTTCTCCGCCCAGGGCGTCTATTTCCCTTACAAGATGCCCTTTTGCAGTGCCCCCTATGCTGGGGTTGCAGGGCATGTTTGCTATACTGTCCAGGTTTATAGCGAATACTACGGTCTTATGTCCCTTGCGTGCTGCCGCAAGAGCAGCCTCGCATCCTGCGTGACCTGCTCCTACCACCGCTACGTCATACTCCCCCGCCAGATACTCCATTAAATCCCTCCATGAGCAATTTGCGTTGTTAAGCTTATTTGGGCAGCGCATACTAAATCTAGTATATTTAATAACTGGTAGCGCAACATTTAGTATGACTGCCAGAGATTTATGTTACAACGCACATAGCTTTCCATACTATTTGCCTATGCAGAACCTGCTGAAGATCTCATCGAGCACCGCATCCGATACCGCCTCCCCGGTTATCTCCCCTAGGCTTTCCGCAGCCTCCCTTATATCTATGGTCAGTATATCGGGCGGCATGCCTTCCTGCCAGGCACTTACAGCGTGTTTTAGCGACTTTGCAGCCTTGTCTACCAGGTGGCTGTGCCTTGCATTGGTAAGCAGCACCTCCTGGCCCGAATCCCCTCCGCCCGGAAACATCCGGGCAACCCTTTTCTTAAGTTCCTCCACCCCGGTACCGTCCAGCATGGATGTTTTTATCCCGTCAATTCCTTCTGTGCCCGGGACGGTCTGCAGGAAGTCCTCCAGCAGGTCAACCTTGTTCATTACAACAATATGCCTTGTGTTTTCTATTCCTGAAAGAAGCTTTTTTTCAGGCTCCCCTATGCCCTGCCTTGCGTCTGTTACCAGCAGCACAAGGTCCGACTTTTTTGCCGCATCATATGTCCTGTCAACCCCTATTCTTTCAACCAGATCCTCCGTGTCCCTTATACCGGCAGTGTCCATAACATTTACCGGTATGCCCTCTATGCTGACCTGTTCCCTGAGTATGTCCCTTGTTGTGCCCGGAATATGCGTGACTATTGCGCTGTCCCTTCCCGAGAGCCTGTTAAGCAGCGAGGATTTGCCCACATTCGGCCTGCCGGCAATAACCACACTTATACCCTCCCGTATGGCCCTTCCCTTTTCAAAACAGTCCAGCAGCTCTTCAAGCTGCGAGACTGTCTGCTCTATCTGCCCCGGAAGGTCCCTGTCTTCACCAATGTCCTCATCAGGGAAGTCCAGCACTGCTTCAATTCCTGCCAGCATTGATACAAGCCCTTTCCTTATCCTTTGCAGCCTTCCGGAAAGCTCCCCTTCAAGCTGGTGAACTGCTGTCTTTGCGGCCAGTCCTGTCCTGGCATTTATAAGGTCGGTCACCGCTTCAGCCTGTGAGAGGTCCATCCTGCCGTTGAGGAATGCCCTTTTGGTAAACTCTCCTGGCTGTGCCGGCCGTGCTCCCTGCCTGAGCAGAAGGCCCAGTATGCTGCTCTGTACCTCAAGGCCGCCGTGACAGTGTATCTCCACGACATCCTCACCGGTATATGTGGCAGGAGCCTTCATTTTTACAGCCAGCACCTCGTCAGCAGTCTCGCCGGTATCCGGGCATACTATCCTGCCATGGGCCAGGAAGCGGTCTTTTAGTTGTTCGAGCGGTACTGTTCCCCTGAATACTCCGGATCCTATATCCAGGGCATGCGGCCCGCTCATCCTGACAATTGCCACAGCTCCTGTACCATACGGGGTGGATATTGCGGCTATGGTATCACCATTATTCATAAATGCCTCCGAAAAAGGTTTTTGCCTGTGCTAAAAGGAGGCCCAAGACACCCTTTTTGCATCTCAAACCTCCTCGTATGTTCATTCAATATAAATGCCTTTAAGTCACTGCCTATCTTCTGACGCTTATGACTACCTTCCTGTTTGGTTCTTCTCCTATGCTGTAGGTTCTGACACCGGAGTAAGCCTGAAGGGTGGAGTGTATTATTCTTCTCTCATACGGATTCATGGGTTCCAGGGTTATGTTTTTCCTTCTCTTTTCAACCTTCTCAGCCATACGTCTTGCGAGGCTCACAAGTGTATTTTTTCTTCTCTCCCTGTACTTTTCCACATCTATTATAACCCTTTTGTATTCGTCTTCGCCCCTGTTTACCACAAGGCTTGTAAGATACTGTATGGCATCAAGCGTCTCCCCGCGCTTTCCGATAATTACTCCGCTGTCCCTTCCGTTTATGTCAACCTTTATGGCCTCTTCATCTTCTTTTATGTCTATACTGGCTTTGGCTCCTATCCTGTAGAGCACCTCGCTTATGAAATTCTCAGCCTCCTGGCACCTGTTGTCCCTGATCCTCACCCTTACACGTACACATTTGGGAGCTATAAGACCAAGCAGGCCCTTTCCTCCTTCATCCAGCACTTCAATATCCGCTTCTTCTCTGTCTATCTGCATCTCCTCAAGGGCCTTTTCCACTGCATCATCATATGTTTTGCCCTCTTTTTCCACATAATTATACATATATATGTCAGGTAACCTCCTTTTTGTTCAATACCACCCTGTTGATATAGAGCTGCTGGAATATCTGAAAAACATAGCTTGCTATCCAGTACAGCCCGACGCCTGCAGGAAGCTGGAAGGAGAATACAAGTGTCAGCACCGGACCTATATACTTCATCGTGTTGGACATGCCACCCGAACTGCCCTGCTTGCTCTGATCTGTCTGCTGGGGAGACATCATCTTTGAAGAGATGTACGTAGCCGCAACACCTATTATCGGTATCAGCAGCAGGGGCAGGTAAATTGCTGATTCAGGCCCGAACAGCTTTTCACTTTCAATGGTAGGGATAAGTCCCAGGTTGAGCCCCAGGAATTTCAAGTTTATAAGCTCGGAAGGCTTTAGATATTCCGAAAACTGCTCAAGCTGTTCCAGGTGCTCATTGAAGTAGTTTATAATCTCTATCTGTGCATGGAATCCAACCTTGTCCACATGCTGCTTTACAAACTCGGTAAGGATATCTATTGATTCCTTGCTCTTATTGAGCATATAGGCCAGTGGCCTTGTGATTACATAAAAGAGCGAGATAAGAATGGGCATCTGGACAAGCAGCGGAAGGCATCCTCCTGCCGGGTTTACCTTGTTCTCCTGGTAAACCCTCATCATTTCCTTGTTGAGCTTCTCCTTGTCATTCTTGTATCGCTTCTGTATCTCCTGTATCTTGGGCTGGATCTCCTGCATCTTTGTAGTGGACCTCATCTGCTTTATGGTAAGCGGAAGCAGAACCAGCTTTATAAGAACAGTAAACAGTATTATTGCCACGCCATAGTTTTTAAAGGCAAGGTTGTTGTATATGAAATAGAGTACATCCCCGAACGGGTCAGCTATAAATCCGAATATCATTTTAATTTATCTCCTTTTTTATAACGGGATCATACCCGCCAGGATGGAAGGGATGGCATCTTAATATCCTTGTGACGGACATCAGAATGCCCTTGACGGCCCCGTATTCCCTCACCGCTTCCATAGCATATTCGGAACATGTCGGGTAGAACCTGCAGCTTGGTCTCTTAAGAGGAGAGATAACCTTTCTGTAAAACCCTATAACGTATAATATAATAACCTTCATAAATATCGCCCTCTATTCAAGTATGCCCGCTTTCCTCAGAAGATAGCCAATCTCCCTGTCCAGTTTGCCAAATGTGGGAAGCTGCTCTACAAACCGTGCCACAAAAATCATATCATACCCCGCCTTCAAAGAATCCTCTCTGAGCCTGTAGCTTTCCCTTATCAGCCTCCTGAACCTGTTCCGTTTTACGCTGTTTCCAACCTTCCTGCTTGCGGTTATTCCCAGTCTGTTTAATTCAAGTCCGTTCCCGGAATAATACAAAACCGTATATCTGCCTGCATAGTACATTCCCTGCCTGTATATCCTGCCGAACATATAGTTCTTTCTGAGGGAATCAGTCTTTTTCATAATCCTGCTACCCCATTCCCGGATCGGAAAGCTGAAAGAAAAAGACCACACATGCCATGCGGCCTTAAGCTGAAAGTATTTTTCTGCCTTTCTTCCTGCGCCTCTTTAATACCTTCCTGCCGTTACTGGTCTTCATCCTCTTTCTGAATCCATGCTCCTTTTTCCTCTGCCTTTTCTTAGGCTGGTATGTTCGCTTCACAGTGTACACCCCCATTCCAAGTGCATGCCGTATGTTTCCGGTTAATAATATACATATAAATTCTAACCATTTAAAGCCTTGTTTAACCGGCACAAACCATTTTTAACAGCCGGCCGGTCTCCTAAAAACGCACTAACAAATTATATATTATCCGCCTGTACAATGTCAAGATTTTTCAGAACGCCGAACTATACCAAAGAATTACCCATGTTTCTCATTTTAGAAAGGAGAATTTTTATAATAACACCCTCAAAAGAGTTGCTTCTTGAAATTCTTGAGGTTCTGTGATTAAATATAGCTGTAACATTAAGAAATACATTTTTTTCAAGGGGGTAAGGAAGCATGTCGGAATATGAATTTGGTGGGATTTCTCCAGCGCTTACCGTTATCTGGCTGGCGGTTATGATATTGGAGATCGCAAGTATGTGGGTTCTGTTTTCAAAGGCAGGGAAACCTGGATGGGCATCCATAATACCTATCTATAATGTGTTTGTTTTCCTGAAGATAGGCGGAAAGCCCGGGTGGTGGATTATACTGATGCTCATTCCTTTTGTGAATATCATAATCGGAATCATTGCTCTTTCAGCATTCCTCAAAGCTTTTGGAAAACAGGGAGCCGGACCCGTTTTGCTGGCACTTTTCTTTGGATACATCTACTTCCCCTATCTTGCATTTTCAAAAGGGGTCAGACACCAGGGTGTACCTGCATAGCTTTTAATCCTTCAGACATGTATTGCATAATATGAACGGAGAAACTTTTGTTTCTCCGTTTTTTGATGCGAAGGCTGTAAACAAATCCCCGCTGTTTACATAATATATTATGTAAAGAAAATGTACTGGAGGATTATAAATGTATAATTATCTTGGCAGCGCTCAGACAAACATGGCCAATGTAGTAGCATATGCCAGGGGAGATGTAAACGGTGACAGGATACCCGACAATGTCTATCTAACGGGGATGAAAACTCCTGAAATGCCATTTATCCAGAATATAACACTGGTAATACAGGACGGAAGCACAGGCATGTTCTACAGTGTTGCTCTTAAAGAAAACATGGGATACAACCCAACTCTTTTTCTCGGTGATTTTACAGGCAATTGTGTAAATGACATACTTGTAAGTATTGTTTCAGGCTCTGGCGGCGCACTAACTTACAATTATGTCTACTCCTTTTTAAGCAACGTAGCCAGACTCATGTTCAACTTTGAGGTATACAACAGGGAATACAAATACAGCGTAAAATACCTGGACAACTACAGGGTTCAGGTTATTAGCAAAAAGAACAGCCAGAAATACACCCTGGATATAACCTGGAAAGGCAAGCAGTATCTCGATGAAATCTACGACAAGAACGGTAAGCTGAAAAAACCCATCGAAGGAACAGTATTCGGATTAAGCGGTCTTTTCCCCATAGACTTTGGTTCAGACAATGTATATGAACTGTTAGCATTTCAAAGCATAGGCGGAAGGTATGCTGCCGATACCCTTGGTTATGTGCAGAACACCCTTAAATGCAAAGCAGGTAGATTCGTTCCTGACAACCAGAATGTGGCGATATTTGGAACTAAAGCATAGCATGTATTCTCGTCAGGAAACTGCAGCGGGTCTTATGGATCTATGGTGGTAGATGCTCTTGTGATAAGGTACATGGTGTAGTCTCATTCCCTGCCCTGTACTTCATACCGTTTCTTCAAAACATCCGCCGCCGCTTTCCCCTGATGCTGGGTGATTTATCAATGGTATCCCAGTACGCAAACCCAAATGAGTAAATTCCTGCTCTTGATACCGATTTCCCTCAGTGTTCTGGAAGACGCGTTTGCACTTGATTCAGTTTGATTGCGAATAATTAATCACATTTTAGACAGTCATCCCTGCTAGGGGCAAATCCTGTATATGCCTTGGTTTGTATGTTTTGACCCTTTTGTGACTGTCCGCTCCACATTCCAGGCATGTCGCCTGTTCAGTGCTGGAAGTCCAGAAAAAATATTTTTTTGCCTGTCATCCCGTATTATATCCTTGAGATGCCATGAGTTTGAAACATGAAAGCTATAAATGAATTTCTCAAAATTCTTCCATATAACCCAGTAAGCGCATGCTAATCAGAGATGGTTCCATTTAACCTGACTGCCTTTACATGATTTCTCATCCTATTTTATAATGGCGATAATTGGTTGTTCAGCACGTTTATCATTAAATACAACTTAAATGCTTTTCTTTTCAGCTTAAACATCTGCATCTCTTTATATTACATAAAAAAAGTGAATTTTTCTTAGCATCTTAATATGTATCACTCGATGCGTAAGAACCCACCGCCGGGCAGGTTGTCCAACAGCGAAATTGCTACCTATCGTCCATTCTGCTCTATTTCCCATAATTATGATGTTCTTATACCAATATTTGCGGAATAGCTCTGCAAATCTCCATAAGTTTCCGGGCACCTCTCTTCTCTTTGCCATATATTTGCTTCATGAAATCACCGTGGGGCTGGGCTGGATTATGTTGACACAAAGCAAAAAGTGTTATATATTTGGTAACGGTATACATACTGATGCATACTTAATCTGACAAGGGGACAATAAATGCAGCACTATGATGCGGTTATAGTCGGAGCAGGCCCTGCTGGTTCCACATCAGCATATTATATGGCAAGGTCGGGTCTAAAGGTATGCCTTCTTGACAGGGCGGTTTTCCCAAGAGAAAAAGTTTGCGGAGGAGGCTTATGCTCCCATATCAGGAAGTTCGATTACATAGATGAAAGCTATTTTGGTACATACTCAAGTACGGCCACCATATACAGCCCGAGCCTTAAATACGGTGTTGATTACTGTCCTGACAAAGACATAATATATCAGACCGACAGAAGGGCCTTCGATTATCATCTATGCCTCAAGGCCAAGGAACAGGGAGCACATTTCTTTGAGTATCAGAAGGTTGAACATATTGCCAAAGATGATAAAAACGTTCATGTATATACTGGGGATAATAAATACACCGCACGGGTTCTTATCGGAGCTGCAGGTGTCTTTTGCCCTGCCGCCTTATATCTTAGAAAAAACTACCGCCTCCCTGCTTCATGGAAACGCAGCCAGCTGGCATTCTGCCTTGTGGCGGATATACCACTGGGCCGAAGCGAAGTATTGAAAAGATACAAAGGTACAAAGAATTCTGTTCTATTCTTTTTAAAGAATGTACACGGCGGTTATGCATGGGTGTTTCCCAAAGAAGAGAGCGTCAATATCGGGCTTGGTTCCTATGTTGAGATAATGAAATCATACGGTTCTCATAAGGCTTTTAATGAGTTTGTCGATATACTGTGTCAAATGGAATATCTTCCGCAAAAGCTCCCCTGCTTTGATATAAAGGGAGGTATCCTTCCATTTTGCGGGCCTCTGAGCCGTGTCTATGCTGACAGCATGCTGCTGGCAGGTGATAGTGCGGGATTCGTGTCGCCGCTTTCCGGCGAAGGGATTTTCTACGCAATGGATTCAGGAAGGATTGCGGGTGAAGTGGTGAAGGAGTGCTTTGAAAAAGGGCGTTTCGATGCCAGGCAGCTTTCAAGATATCAGGATATATGTAATGATGAGTGGGGAAGGGATTTGAAGATATTGAACAGGTATCACAGGCTTCTTATAAACAATGCGGAACGAAGCGTAAAATATGCAAGATATGACGGGGATTTCCTGAATCTTCTCGGCGGCATCATGAACATGGAGCACAAGCCGTCTGAGGTCAGGCTTAAGATCCTGAAGGGAATGGTAAAGAATTTCTTTAAGTTTGAATTGAATTTAGGAGGCAGGCCCGATGCAAAAGGAATACCAGGTTGAACGTTCAATGATTGAATGTGCAAACAATCATTATTCTGTAAGCATGGTTGTTATTAAGAAGGATGAAAATGCAATACTATGCCAGTGCCCAACTTGCTTACGTAAATTGAGGATGGAGCTGTCTGAAGACCAGGGCGGCAGCCTTATTAAAAATATGGTTGAGATGACAGACAATAAACAGCCTGATAAGTCCATTTATGATGCTGAAGCTATGATGAAAAACAGCAGAATAAATGATGATGTGCAATCCTTCAAGAAAAGGTTCTCAACATATTATGAAAAGCTTCCTCGGAAGCTTCACATGCCTTACCCCTTATTCTGGCTCATCGCAGGGCAGTTGGTTTTCTTGATACATTACATAATCGGAATTTTTGAAGGAGAGTCGGGGACGGTCATCTCGGATTTCAGCCTGCTGCTGTGTTCAGGTATTTCAATAAGCTACATATTGAGTTTTTTTGGATTGAATCTTTTAGACCGTTTTTATGTGGATTATTCAAAGATGTGCAAGGGCTCACAGGATGAAGTATATGAAAAATTTGAGAAATACCTTAGTATAATATACAAGCCTTATTATCTTATTGCAGGTGCCATCATGGCTACTGCCATGGTCCTCTCCGTGTATTTTATTGCAGGCACATGGTATGTATCACATGTGCTTTCGATTTCATATCTTGTGATAATATTCCTCAAT
>CAYYGK010000026.1:0-19320 GCA_964471145.1 uncultured Eubacteriales bacterium
TCAGCAGCAGTAGGGCACAACCAAAATCTGCAAAACAACAGCAAGGCATCGACTATCTCGATGAAGAAAGTTTCAGGCAGCTTGAGGGTGTAAGCATTTCCAAAAGCCCCGATGATAATATGAAGGTTTTAAATGGAGTGTTCAGTAATTGCTTTGACCTGGTTTTAACAGTGTTCAAAACGGGCAGGACAGGCCCCGTGTGTCTGGCGGCATACATAACAGGCATAACAAAAGCCATGGAAATAAACGAGAATCTGATTGAGCCTCTTAAGCGCAACACTGTGGATGTGAAGACAAAAAACCTGGACAGCCTGATGCAGGCACTGCCTGTTGAATCTGCCAACATAAAGGCTGTAAACGATATGGCAAAGGCAGTCTACTGCATACTCAACCGCCACTGTGTCCTTTTCTTTGAGGGCATTGAAGGTGCCGTAGCAGTCAATGTAAAGGCTGACAGGTTCAGAAAGGTTGACGCTGCAAGGATAGAGCCCACGACAAAGGGGCCGCAGCAGGCTTTTGTCGAGAATCTTCAGACCAATGTATACCTTGTAAGAAGCATACTCAAAACACCCTCCCTGAAACTGGAGGAGCTGAAGGCGGGCAGGCTGTCCCAGACCCGTATAATCGTAGCGTATATAGAAGGGATAGCAGACAGCAGCGTGGTGGATGAGGTAAAAAAAAGGATATGCAATATAGATACAGATACTGTTTTGGACAGTGCCTGCATAGAGTTTCTCTCGGAGGATTCACCCATGTCTCCGTTTCCACAGATGATCGAAACCGAAAGGCCCGACACGTGCTGCGGTGAAATATCTGAAGGCAAGGTAGCTGTAATTGTGGAGAATTCACCCTTTGTGCTTTTAGTACCGGTGGTATTTGGCGATTTTCTGACAACATCAGAAGACCGCTATACCCGCTTCTATTTTGCTACCTTTCTGAGACTTTTAAGGTATGTGGTTTTCGGGATTGCCCTGCTGGCACCGTCGATATATATTGCTGTAACTACATTCCACCAGGAGATGATACCAACCTCCCTTCTCGTAACCATTGCACAGTCACGTTCGGAGGTGCCGCTTCCCGCCATAGCGGAAGCGCTGCTGATGGAATTTATTTTTGAGATACTAAGGGAGGCTAGTGTCAGGATTCCCAACCCAATAGGTCCTGCAATAACCATTGTTGGAGGCCTTGTTATAGGGCAGGGGGCAGTAGAGGCCGGAGTAATATCGCAGATAATGGTAATTGTTGTTGCAATAACCGGTATTTCTTCATTTGCACTCCCGTCATACAACCATGCCATTTCTGTAAGGCTGCTCAGGTTTCCTGTTATGCTGCTGGCATCAGCATTGGGGCTTTTCGGGATAATGATGGGTATACTGTTTCTGCTGGTACACCTGGCATCGCTCAGGTCTTTTGGTGTGCCTTACCTCTCACCGGCTGCACCCCTGCACAGTGACCTTTTAGAATACGCATTCAGGATGCCTCAATGGGCAGAGCGTATGAGAACTTCTTTTTTAAAACAGGGAAGGAAGGTAAAAAGAGCAGAGGGTTCCAAACCTGTTCCCCCTGATGAAGAAACTCAAAACAAGTGATACCGTAAGGGAGGTGAAAACTGCAATCAGAAAAACAAAAGCATTTACAGTAGTCCTGGCTGTTTTCATTGCAGTCGTTTTTGGAGGCTGCTGGGGCAAGAAGGAAATGGATGAACTAGGCATAGTTACAATAACAGGAATAGACTTAGAGGAAGACGGAAGTGTCCGGATGACAGTTCATTCGGTGCAGCCGTACGGTTCAGTCAGAAATCCGGCCGACAGGTCATTTACATGGATAGGGACCGCAACCGGTGAAAACATTATGGATGCTGCGAAGAACCTGAGGAGCACAGCGACAAAAAAGCTGGTGTGGATTCACAGCAAAATAATTATAGTAGGGCAGGATATGGCCAGATATGAATTTGAAAAGGTTATGGATTTTCTTGCCAGGAACAGGGAGATAAGGTATAACAGTTACCTGCTGGTTACCGGGGGAACTGCATTTGGCATGCTTCAGGTGCCCGCAGACATACAGAAGAACCTGGCCGCCGAGCTTGAAGGAATTATCTCTAATGCAGATGAATGGTCAAAGGCATATGCCTCAAATATCAAGGACTTCCTGATGGCTTTCAGTTGCGGGCATTCTGCAGGCATAACAGCAAAGGTGGGTTACTATATGATGGAAATGGATACCGTCTCCACAAGCAAGGAGGAGTACAGGAAATTTGCGCTTGCAGGCAAGAAGCTGCCAATTTCATATATAAGGGGAAGTGCCATATTCAATGAAAAGGGTTTTACAGGATGGTTTGACGATTACGAAACCAGAGGGTACATGTGGATAGCAAACAAGGCCAGACCAGGTGTGATAGTTGCGGGCACCTTCAGGCAAGAAGAGGTGGGGATGGAGAGCCTGGAGGCGAAAAGCAAAATAAAATTTGACAATTCGGGAATGCAGCCTGTCATACGCATAAAGACAAAGGTAGTGGGAAAACTCGTAGAGCATGCTGCATCATATAAGGTAAGCAGAAAAGAAGAGATAATGGAGCTTGAATCAGTTTTTGCAAAAAAAATAGAGGGTGAGATGGATTCGGCAGTGAGAAGGGCAAAGCAATACGGGAGTGACATATTCGGGTTCTGGAGGTATGTATGCGCAAAATGTCCTGATTACAGGGACAAGCTCGATGATGAATGGGTAAAGATGTTCAGGGGCCTGAAAGTGGAGTATGAAACCAGGGTTTCACTCGAGAGGACAGGCATGATACTGGAAAGGGTAAAAGAACGGTGACGGGGTAAATGGCATATATTACAGCAGTAATCCTTGCGGTTATAATAACTGTTCAGGCAAGGGACATGATAAAAAAAGGCCTGTACCCGGAACTGGCGGTATACCTTGTACTATCGGCTGTGGGTGCAATCTTCATATACAGTATTGTTTTAGACCTTGACATACCCGGGCCTTCATTACCGATAAAGCTTGTGTTTGCACCCATTTCAAAACTGTTGTTTCCGGATTACTCCGAATAGTGCACAAATCAGAGTATCAGTTTCTGCCGGTTTTATATCTTGCCAGGTTTTTCGCAAGCAGCGAAACAGAATGCACATGAAAGAAGGGATTTTTATATATAAGCTGCTTTATACCAGGGATTGACAGTAGTGAAACAAGCAGGTCATAATCGCTGTCACTGAATTCCGAAACCAGTCTTCTGAACATGTTAATTTTCTGCTTATGTTTTAGAATTTTCGCCGACTGCCTGGTGTAGTCCTTTCCGACAGCGATATCCCGTGCGGCCATAATACCGCTCTCTATGGCAGAGGTGATTCCAAATCCCATGAAGCTGTCCAGAAAACCCCCTGCATCGCCTGTGAAATAGATGTTTCCGCATGTAAGGCTTTTGGGATGACCTACATCAAAAGGGCGGTCGCGGATCCCGGTTATTATGGAATGGAAATTCTCTTTTTCTAAAAAACACTCCCAGTAATGACTGAGCTCGTTCCTGGATATATTGTCAACAACCAGCATAAGCCTTGAGGTGTTAAAAAGGGAGGGAGCAAGCAAACAGAAGCACCTTTTTGAATAGAGGGTGTTAAACCATATCTTTACAGAGGAGGCAGGAGCCTGTCCGACGACTGATGCCACACGCGCATACCCCTTTAGGGTTGAAACCCACATGTTCAATTGCTGAGGCACACTGCTGCCGTTTGCAGCAACAATATATTGATAATCACCTTTCAAGTCAGAAGGCTCTACAAGTCTCTTGAGCATTATCCTGCTGCTCAGCTGTGAAGCCAGCTGGTTTCCCAGTGATTCCGGGTATTTGCCCCGAATATACATGTGTCCGGATTTTCCGTTTACATGCAGGCTCTTTGACCTTGTCTTTAAAGTCATATCCTGAATTCTGTCAAACGGTTTAACTCTGAGACCGTATCTTCTATCAAGGTACCTGTGCGGGCTTGACGGATATGGTTCAAACATCCTCAAGATGACTGCAGTAAAGTCACACTCATCTCCTACATAGTCCTTCTTTTCATAAATATCCGGGTTTATACCGTGCTTTTCAAGTTCTATTGCGCAGCTCAATCCGGAAAGACCTGCTCCGATTATTGCAACCTTCAATGCTGTTCAGCCACCTTTTATTTTGCTTTTTAAGAATAATATCTGCATTGTGGCGGAAAATATTTATGCAGGGAGGGATTGATAGCTTGGAAAAGCTTAGGCAGGAGTATGTACTTAATATAGTATTCACCAGGGTTATCGAAAGGGAGCAGCTTCTCTTGAGAAAGTATGAGGACTACATTAAAAGTGTTAATAAAAAACAAACAAAAGACATGCTCAATGATTTTATGGAAGACAGCAGAGAGCACATAAAGCTGTTGAAGGATAAGATGATCAAGCTTAAAACAGGGGGATAGGAGAAAAAAACATGAAGGAAGCAGACATTTTAAAGGACATACTTGAATACAGGATTGCAAGCCAGTGCATATATAACGATGCGATTATTGAGATACGCAATCCCGAGGTCAGGCAGCTTTTTATGCAGATGAGAGATGATGAAATGAGAGCGATAGAGAAGCTTCAGCAGATAATTCAAAGACATGAAACCCCGCCGGGCATAATAGCCAGGGTGTTTCCTGACAGACAGAAAAAACAGGCAGGGGATTAAATATTGGAGTGGATAATTCTTTTTGCCGTAAACTGGATACTGTTAATCCTTCTGGTTAGACCTAAAGAGCTGCAGGTGACAATATGGGGGGGATTGGTTGCAATAGTGCTGCAGCTGGCTGTTGATACCCAGGCTGTAAATCAAGGTTACTACACAATAAACAATAGTATTATTAGCATTCTGGGCTCATCACTGTTCTTCATAGCCGGGCCGGTATTTGTGATTGGAGTACTGCTTGCACAGTACCACCCGAAAAGCAGGTTGTTTACCGTACTTAACGTACTTGTACTTACTGCACTTTATTCATGGCAGGAGGCACTGCTTCTTGCAGCAGGTGCGCTGGAATATGCAAGCTGGAATTATGCAAGCAGCATTATGGTCAACTTGTGTGCCCTGATTGTGCTAAGCTGGTTCTCTGTTGTGATACTGCAAAGGGAGGAGAGGTATTTGACTTGAAAACAGCTGTTTATACATTGCTTACAATTCTCACCGGTGTTCTTGCATACCTGTGGTTTAAATTCCTTGAAGGGCGGCGCAAAACATGAAAGTAGCCATAATAGGGGCCGGATATGCAGGGCTTTCATGCGCCTGTGAACTGGAAAAACACGGCATAGTACCTGATATATACGAAAAAAACAGTATAACGGGGGAAATATTCCCGCATGTTACTGCACTGCCTAACATCAGCCACAGACCGGTGAGGGACCCGCTGAAATATTTCAGGAAAAGCCTTGGTATTAACTTGAAGCCACTAAGTACACTAAATGCAATTGTGCATAACTCCCCGTCAAAAACCACGGTAATCAGGGGCCGCCTTGGATACTTCTTCAAGAACAGCAGTGACAGCGACTCTGCAAAAAACCAGCTTGTCAGCATGTTGAAACAACCAAATATAAAATACGGAAGCTATGCGGACTATAAAAAGCTGGAAAAGGAGTATGACAGGGTGGTTATTTCAACAGGAAGTTATACACAGGCTGAAGAGATGGGCTGCTGGCAGCTCTGGACAAAGAGTTTTATAAGGGGTGCATGTGTTGAGGGAAGATTTGACCCCCATACCATGTCGATGTGGATTAACAGGGATTACTGCAATAAGGGATACGCATATCTTACACCTTTTTGCCGTGACAGGGCTGCGCTTGTTCTCGTTGTGACCGATGTTGACCAGAGGGAGGTGGAGCACTACTGGAACCTCTTTTTAAGCGCAGAAAACATAAAATACAGGGTCATTGAGGGTTTCAAGCTTGAACACCGCGCAGGACTGGTCTACCCTATGACCCCCGGCAAATTCATCTTTGCAGGCAATGCGGGAGGGGGCATAGACTCATACCTGGGATTTGGCATCTTTAATGCAATGACAATGGGAGTGGCTGCGGGCAGGACAATTGCAAAGGGACTGGACTATGAGAAACAGATAAGGACAGTATTAAGGAGAACTTTACAGCTCAGGCAGTTCAGGAAGGTTTTCAACAAGCTTGACAACAGGGATTACAATCTGATAGTTGCACTGATTGGAATGCCAGTCATAAAACAGATCATGTATAAAACAAACTTGAATGTCATAAGTATAGGGTCTTTAATGAGCCGGCTTTTCCTAAGAGAGCGGAAATGACAAGCCAGCTTTGGTGAGACTGCGAAAGAGCAGTGTTATCCAAAGGTATGTGACTATATATGTTACAACGGACCATGGAACGGGATTCCAGCCGGTAAACACCACTGAACCTGCAGCAATTGTAAGGGCTTCAAATGCCAGCATGGCAACAATCCATACCGCAGCATATTGAATAATGCAGATAATTTTTTCCGGAAGGAAGAGCAGGTAAAAAAGGTTCAGCAGCGGATACAGCAGAACACCTGTAAGTATCATATACGGTATGGAAACACTCCGGTCCGCATAATGGTAAAGCCCCAGGTATTCCCCCAGCAGCGAGTCATAAGAAAGCGAGTATACTGAAGAAGCAAGCACTGTTATTATATGAGGGGCACCGAATTTTTTTCTGCGTGATATATAAGCAAGTATGAGCCAGGCTGTAATAATTGATACATAAATGACAATGTGTTTTGCTTCCATGCTCAGTTCCCTCCGCCCGGATTTGGTCTGTTTTTACGAAGTTTTGATACCAGAAGGATCAGGGAAGGTATTATGAATGCTGCAAAAAACGTATAAAACGGCAGTATGTAATGTGCAAAGTGATATATCTCAACAACGCGGGCCGGGGCGCTGGACAGGGCAAGTACGAGTATTACCATTGGAATTATAAGGTGGTTGCTGCCCTTGATTTCAAAAACCTGTACAAGGCTTTGCAGGGATATATACAGCGCCACTGTTACCTTGACGAAAATGCCTGTAAGCCATACACCCATTATTGTTATGTCAAGGTTCTGCAGATACTTTCCTATTTTAGCAAACCTGACAAATTCAAGGGCCGGGAACAGCAGTTTTCCTGTAAGAGGTCCGAATACTGCAATTATAGTAATTCCAAGCATGAGACCCATGCCTATGATAAGGATGGAGAATATGGTGTATTTCCTTATTTTGTTTTTTTCCTTTACATACGGTATCAGCTGAAGTATGAAAAAGGATTCAAGAATCCATGCCTGGATCAGTACTGACCCCCTGAGAGGAGGGGCAAGACCGGCAGCCAGTACGGGCATATAGTTTACAAGATCCATGTTGGGGAGATTTACAAATGTTATCAGTACAAGTATTGTGATTCCAGCTGGCAGAAGTATCTGGTTTACCCTGGCTATAACCTCCAGCCCCCTGGATACGGCATAGGCAGCAACAAGAAGTGTAACCAGGTTATATACGAATATGGGAGCAACAGGGTTGAATGCTATCACAAGTATTTCCGACAGTTCCCTGGTAACCGCTTCACACAGGTTTATAAAGAAATACACATAAAAAAGGCCTGCCGCCTTGCCCAGGGGTTTTCCCAGAATATCACAAGTGTATTGTATAAAGGTCCTGTCCGGGTGGTCAAGACCCAGCTGTAAAAAGACAAGTACCAGGAGGATTGATGCTGCAGTACCAATGAGCACAGACAGCCACGAGTCCTGGGCGGCCTCTTCATATACAAATCCGGGCAGGAACACATCGGATGTGGCAATCACAAATGTTACAATCAAAAAACCCAGTTGAAGCGCCGATATCCTGCCTTTTTCCTGCAGTGTTGGAGTTATATCGGACAAGCAAACACCCGCTTCCATGAAAAACTTTACCGGAGCATTAATAGTATTGTTCAACACTGCAGGTTTATGCATATATCTTTGAGACAATTGCAGTTGTTGCCATTGAATACTGCCCTGTACATGGTTATAATATTATATGATTACATAACGGAGGTAAAACACTTTGAGACACCATTCAATACTGCCGGCAGTCTTCATAGCCTTACTGTTTGCAGCATGTGCACCTTTATCCGAAGTCAATCCTGAGATGAGCAGCGGCAGTAAAACCAGCGAGCAGACCGGACAGCCGTCTACAACCACTCCCAGGCAGACATCCCAAAGCAGCAAATCAGAAAAGGAGCACACGCCGGACACTTCCGGGAGCACAACAGAAATTGACTATGAAACAGTCCGGCCGAATGAAGCGGGAAAGATTATGGTTGTAATGTTTCACAGGTTCACTGATGAATATGGTTCAGGCAGCAATGAGTTCGCAATGACTGCCAAAGCGTTCAGGGAACTGCTGCAGATACTTTACGACAAGGGATACAGGCTGATCAGCCTGGATGACTATACACAAAACAACATAGATGTTGCTGCAGGCTGCATACCTGTCGTATTTACATTTGATGATGGTACACCCGGACAGTTCAGCCTTGAGGAAAGGCAGGGCAGGTTTGAAATAAAAAGGGACACTGCTGTTGATATAATTCTTGACTTCTGCAGTAAACACCCTGAATTTGGAGCAGAGGGGACGTTTTTTTTAAACCTCGGGCTTAACACTTTCAGTGGTGCGGGCACTCTGAAGGAGCGCCTTGAGTACCTGGTTGAATCAGGATTTGAAATCGGAAACCATACACTCACCCATGCAAGGCTGGACAGGCTGGATACAGACGGGGTAAAACAGGAGATAGGGGGGAATAATGCAAGGCTGGTCGAGATAATGGGAATCAGCATGAAGCATTTTTCTCTTCCCTACGGGATAAGGCCCCAAAAAGGCTTACAGCATCTTGCAGCCGGTGAATACAAAGGCATTCCCTATAAAAACATTTCAGTGCTTGAAGTAGGCTGGGACCCTTATTTATCTCCTGTTTCCAGAGATTTTGACCCTCTGGCTATACACAGGGTACGGGCACCCGGGATGGAACCTGTTAAAGGAGACCTTTACTGGTGGCTTGAAAGGCTTTCAAGAGAAGAACAGTTTGTCAGTGACGGTGACCCCGGATCGGTGACAGTGCCGGAGGAGCTCTCATCCAATGTTGACCCTGCAAGGTTAAAAGGGAAAAAGCTCATCACATATTAGGTTTTACATCATTTCTGATAATCTGCTACGTTTATGAGGTTGTATCATAAAAATTTATAACGTTATATTGATGTTTTCAATAAGGATTGATTTATGCCGGTAAAAACACGTTTAGAGGCTTTTTCTTTTAATATTAATGCTGCAATGGCATTTCAAAAAAACCTTTTTTTAAGGATCTGGCAGGAAATGGCTTCATGAAATCGCCGTGGGTACGCAAAATCAGGGTATTTACTAACTGTAAAATATATGATATAATATAACTTGCCTCTGGTTCCGCTGACAAACCGCAATGTTTCTTAAAGGATATATGGGGAATACAGGCGATGATTAAAAGAACCTTCACAGAGGGTCATTTGTTTATTTGGAGGTATAATACAACCTAATACTATGATAGGTGTGAGGAGTGTTCAAATATGGCTAAGGGAACAAAAAAGGTTCAGACAGACAATGATGTAAAAAGGAAGGCGGTCAAGCTTGTAATAGCTCATTTGAAGAAAAAGGTGTCTTCCGACTTCATGGGTTCTGAACATGTCAACGAATGGATTACAGACATGGAAAAACTGCTTGATAAACCGGAGTTCAATTTCATTGAGTATATTGACATGAGAAAGAAAATGAATGATGTTATTGAACGCACGGTGGATGAGGAAATGAGATACAAGCTGAGGGATTCATGGTACAGTTTCGGCAGGGCCCTTGACAAGAAAGCAAAGAGAACCTGAAAAGCCAATTCCCAACCCGGCCCTGGCCGGGTTTTTTCATGTAAATGAAGTCTTTAAGCCCGGAGGAAATAGTTACACTGCGGCGGGAAATAGTATATCATTTAAGTATATACTGAGGTGTCAAATATTAAGCGTTGGTGATGCTATTGTTTCTTAGCCGTTTGTTTAAGAGGAATTCAGCCCGAAACATGCTTGAACACAGAATAAAAAACGATTTGACAGAAGTAATGGGGAAAAGAGGAATCAGGGTATGCGGTATGGATGTGTGCCTTTCAGCCGGAAGCCTTTGCCTGTATGTAAGGTACTGCCCTCCTGACACCTGTAAAAAAAGCAGTTAGGTTCTGTGCTGTTTAATGAATTTACGCCCTTTTTCCAGAGAGGCTTTCACACTTTCAGGGGAAGGCCCGCCCTGTATTTTCCTTACAGATATGCATTTTTTGAGGCTTATTCTTTCATAAATGTCCTTTTCAAAGGCCTCAGAGAAGTCCTTAAGCCTGCTTAAGGGTGCTTTTTCCAGGGGTATGCCGTTATCTATACAGTAAAGAACCAGTTTGCCTGCTGTCTCATGGGCATTCCTGAATGGTATGCCTTTTTCTACAAGATAGTCTGCCACATCGGTAGCATTGGTAAAGCCTTTTTGTGCTGCCCTTAACATGTTCTCTCTGTTTATTGTCATGCATGACAGCATACCGGTGAATACCGGAAGGCATCTATTCACAGTGTCAATCGAGTCGAATACAGATTCCTTGTCTTCCTGCATGTCCTTGTTGTATGCCAGAGGCAAAGCCTTCATAACTGTAAGAAGGCCAGCAAGATTGCCAAAGCACCTGCCTGATTTGCCCCTTACCAGCTCTGCCACATCCGGGTTCTTTTTCTGCGGCATTATACTGCTTCCGGTGCTGAATGAATCATCCTGCTCAATAAAACCGAACTCTTCTGTTGACCACAGTATAACTTCTTCGGAAAACCTGCTTAAGTGCATCATTATCATCGATATGCAAAAACTCAGTTCTATTGCAAAGTCACGGTCACTTACTGCGTCCAGGCTGTTTTCTGATACTGAAGAAAACCCAAGCTCTTTTGCAACCATGTTCCTGTCAAGCGGGTATGAGGTTGCAGCCAGTGCACCTGAGCCCAGAGGCATTACATCCGTCCTGCTATAGCAGTCTTCAAGTCTTTGTACGTCTCGGCTGAACATGGAAAAATAGGCCATCATATGATGTGCCAGTGTCACAGGTTGTGCTTTCTGCAGATGGGTGTATCCCGGCATGATGGTTTCTGTATGAGCAGATGAAGTTTTCAGAAGCACTTCAAGAAGGTCAAGCAACTTGCTTTTGATACAGTTTATCTGCTCTTTAAGGTACATCCGCATGTCAAGTGCAACCTGGTCATTTCTGCTCCTTCCGGTGTGCAGTCTTTTTCCTGCCTCACCTATTCTGGATATGAGGTTTTTTTCTATGAATGTATGGATGTCTTCCTCACCGTCAGGGGTTAACATGCCCTTCTCAATATCATCCCTTATAGAAGAAAGCCCTTCCAGTATGAGGTCTGTATCCTTTGACGATATGATGCCCTGCTTTCCCAGCATTCTGGCATGAGCAATGCTTCCGGCTATATCCTGCCGGTAAAGCCTTGCATCAAAACCTATTGATGAATTAAAGCTTTCTACTCCGGTATCGGTGCTTTTTGTAAACCGGCCTCCCCACAGTTTCATTGTTTATACCGCCTCGCTAGCAGTTCTTATTTTCGTTTGATTTCCTCATCAAGGCATTGACCTTGAGAGGAAGGCCAAAAAGATTGATAAACCCTTCCGCATCCTTCTGGTTGTATATTTCATCCCGTCCGAAGGTTGACAGCTCTTCACTGTACAGTGAAAATGGCGATTTAACTCCTGCAGGTATGCAGCTGCCCTTGTACAGTTTGAGTCTTGCAATCCCTGTCACACTGCGCTGGGTGCTGTCTACAAATTTGGAGATTGCCACTCTTAAAGGCGTATACCACTGTCCGTTGTAAACCAGTTCGGCAAACCTCTGTGCAACAAGGTCCTTGTAGTGCAGAGTGTCTCTGTCAAGGCATAGAAGCTCCAGTTCCCTGTGGGCTGCATACAGCAATGATCCACCCGGTGTTTCATAGACACCTCTCGATTTCATGCCTACAAGTCTGTTTTCAACCATGTCTGCAATGCCTGTTCCGTGCCTGGCGCCTATTGCATTCAGAACCTCTATAAGTTCAACGGGACGGTATTCCGTTCCGTCCACCGCATAAGGTATCCCTTGCCTGAATTGTATTTCCACATATTCGGGCTTGTCGGGAGCCTGTTCCGGCGGGACACATATTTTAAGTATTTTGTCATAGTCAGGTTCGTTCCACGGGTCTTCGAGGTCACAGCCTTCATGACTTAAGTGCCAGAGGTTCCTGTCCATGCTGTAGTTGTCCTTTTTAGTAACCGGGATGGGTATATCCCTTTTGCCGGCATAGTCGACTGCGTCCTCCCTCGACCTTATATCCCAAATCCTCCATGGAGCAATGATTTTCAGATGAGGGGCCAGGGCCTTGACAGTAAGCTCAAACCTTACCTGGTCATTGCCTTTTCCTGTTGCGCCATGTGCAACTGCAGATGCCCCTTCCCTTTCGGCAATTTCAACAAGCCTTTTTGCTATAAGAGGGCGCGCAAAGGATGTTCCAAGCAGATACTTGCCTTCATAGACAGCATGTGCTTTCAGGGTAGGGAATATAAATTCTGTTACAAACTCGTTTTTCAGATCTTCAATATAGATCTTGCTTGCTCCGGTGCCTATTGCTTTTTCTTCAAGGTTTTCAAGCTCTTTTCCCTGTCCGAGGTCGGCTGCCATTGCAATGACCTCACAGCCGTAGTTTTCCTTCAGCCACGGTATTATTATTGATGTATCAAGTCCGCCTGAATAGGCCAGTACTACTTTATCCGGTTTGCTCATACAAAAACCTCCCGCTGTATGGTAATATATAAGGTAAATGCTGTGCCGTGCAAAATTTACTAATTATTATACAGTACTATGTATAAATATGCAACACATAATTTTGCCAGGCTATTTGCGTTGCAACATAAATCTCCGGCAGTCATACTAAATGTTGAGCTACCAGTAATTCAATATACTAAATTTAGTATGCGCTGCTCAAATAGGCTTAACAACGCAAATTGCCCGCGGGCGTACAGAAGAGGTGTTGATTTGTTAATAATAGGGATCGACCCTGGGTTTGCAATAACAGGTTTTGGTGTAGTAGAATATATGGAGAACAGATTTTCTGTTCAGGACTTTGGTGCAATAACCACTAAAGCTTCAGTGCCTTTCCAGGAAAGGCTGCTTATGCTTGAAAAAGGGCTTAACGAAGTGATAGAAAGATACAGGCCTGAGGAGATTGCTGTTGAAAAGCTTTTTTTCAGCAGAAACGCAAAGACTGCTCTGGATGCTGCACATGGCAGGGGGATAGCTGTACTGGCAGCCGCCAGGTCAGGCGCCCTGTTCAGTGAGTATACACCTCTGCAGGTAAAACAGGCGGTTACAGGCTATGGGAGGGCGACAAAAGAACAGGTTCAGCAGATGGTGAAAGTGTTGCTGGGGCTTAAATCAATCCCAAAACCTGATGATGCCGCTGATGCGCTTGCAGTTGCCATATGCTGTGCCCACTCAAGGGGGTATCCGGGTTGATCATGTATACAGGGGGAGCATATTTTCATGTATGAATACATAACCGGAAAGTTAGCAATAAAGGGAACAGACTATATTGTTATGGAAAACAACGGTATAGGTTACAGGGTGCATACTTCGCTGAATACACTTGAAAATCCCGGAAAAGCCGGTGACGAGATTACGCTGCATACCCACCTGTATGTAAGGGAGGGTATAATGGATTTGTACGGTTTTGCCACAGAAGATGAATTGAAGATGTTCCGTCTGCTGCTGTCAGTTTCGGGTATAGGCCCCCGGGCGGCTGTTTCCATTATCTCAGCAGTAAGACCATCCGGATTTGCGCTTGCAGTCGTAAGTGAGGATGTGGACTCCCTGACCAGGGCACAGGGTATCGGCAGGAAAACAGCAATGAAGCTGATAGTTGAGCTCAAGGATAAGATATCAAGGGAACAGTTTGCACCGGGAGAAGTAAAAACGACTGCAGATGAGAGTTCGGTTTACAATGAGGCGGTTAGTGCACTTATGGTGCTGGGATACACATCCCTGGAAGCTGGCAGGGCGGTATCATCGGTAGCGGACAGCAGCAAGGATCTTGAAATGACCATAAAAAAGGCCCTTAAATATCTGGCGGGCAGATAGGCTGAAGGTGAGGTTATAATGGAGGACAGGATTGTCGATTGTGATTTGATGCAGGAGGACCGGGATGAATACAGTCTCAGGCCAAGGACCTTTGGCGAGTATATCGGGCAGAAAAAGGTAAAGGAAAACCTTATGGTTTTCATTGAAGCTGCCAGGAGGAGAAAAGAGGCGCTTGACCATGTCCTGCTATATGGCCCTCCCGGTCTTGGAAAGACCACCCTTGCGGGTATAATTGCTGCCGAATTAGGTGTAAAAATAAGAATTACTTCCGGTCCTGCCATAGAAAAACCCGGTGATCTTGCAGCGATACTGACTAACCTTGGCATGCATGATGTACTTTTTATTGATGAAATACACAGGCTTAACAGGACGGTGGAGGAGATTCTCTACCCCGCCATGGAGGATTATGCGCTTGACATAATAATCGGGAAGGGCCCCAGTGCCCGCTCTGTAAGGCTTGATCTGCCAAGGTTTACCCTGATAGGGGCAACCACCAGGGCAGGCCTTCTGACATCGCCTTTAAGAGACAGATTCGGGGTAATTAACCGCCTTGAAATCTATGCCCCAAAAGAGCTTGACCGGATAGTAAAGAGGTCTGCCGGGATACTGGGCATAGGTATTGATGATGAAGGCTCTGCAGAGATTGCAAGGCGTTGAAGGGGATCAGTTCGCCAGTCCCGCTCGGGGGCAGAAGTCGTTCAAGGGGCACTCCGAGAATAGCAAACAGGTTTCTTAAAAGAGTAAGAGATTTTGCAGAAGTAAAGGCGGAAGGCCATATAGACGGTAAAACGGCAAGAATGGCACTTAAGGCTCTTGAAGTTGATGATATAGGACTGGATGGTATTGACCGAAAGATGCTTATGTGCATTATAGAGAAGTATTCAGGGGGACCGGTGGGTCTTGATACCATTGCTGCATCCATTGGAGAGGAAACCGGAACTATAGAGGATGTGTATGAACCGTATCTTCTGCAACTGGGGTTCATATCAAAGACACCCAGGGGGCGAATGGTAACACAGCTTGCATGCAGGCATCTTGGCATTGAACCGGAAGATGGCGGCTGACGGTTGTCAGGCAGGTTACTTTTTTGTTACAAAAGCAAAACCCCCGCTGGATTTTTTCGGAAAACAGTGTATAATATTATTAGAAGATGTATAACAAAAGATAAATTTGTCGGAGAGCGGGGGTCCAGGATGTCTGGTAATATTAAAAGAGCGGCGGTATTGTCGCTTGCTGTCATATTTCTGATATCGGCACCTTATTCGTATTCCAATGCTAACGCCTCAGGTATGAACAGGCTTAACGGCGTCTGCTACGATAATTCGGCACAGAATGACCGGGTTGTTGTTTACCTTGAAAACCCTCCAGAGTTTAATGTACTTGCATTAAAAGACCCTTACAGAATTGTTATTGACGTAGAAAACACCCTCACCTACATACCATACCATGAAATAAATGTATTGAGCTCACTTATCGATAAGGTCCGTTTTTCGCAGTTTAACCCCGGTACTGCACGGATTGTAATTGTGCTCAAGGGAGCTTATGATTTCAAGGTGGATACCCAAAGCAGCAAAATGAGTGTGCATGTATACCCGAGGGCAGGCAGCCGTTTTACAACAGAGAGTGCGGATGAACAACAACAGGACAGTAATAATGATAACGACCCGGGAGGAGCAGCACAGAATCCGGGTTCAGGCACAGCAAGCAGAGGGGATTTGGACAGGAAGAAAAGTTATACTCCTGTAGTTCAATACGTTCGCTCGACTGCCGAAGACCGCTTATCAATCCGGATGGAGGGGCATTCGGGAGTAAAGGTAATGAGGCTTACCGACCCTGACAGGGTGGTGGTTTATTTTGAAGGCGTTTCGCTGCTCTCTGATGCTGACGAAGTAAAGGTAGGCGGTTCCTATGTGGACATGGTAAGGTATGATGCATTTGACAGCAATACCGTAAGGGTGGTTGCAGACCTGACCGGCCAGCACAACTTCAGCTACATGGAGCAGAACGGTATGCTGACGCTTTCTGTAAAAAAAGCATCATACAGGAATATAAGGTACTACAATACCGGTGACAGGATATATCTTGAGCTTGATGGCATAGAACTTACAAAAGGCAGGGATGAAAACCTGCAGCTTTCTTATGACAAATGGTTTGATTCGACAGGAAAAAATCTGAGTATTTCATTTCCTTCAAGCCTGGGACATCTGGCCAGCGGTGAGATGTTTATCAACGACTGGTTTATTAATTCTATATCAGTTATGCGTGGTTCTGCCAGGACGATAGTTACATTCAATGCAAAAGAAAAGCTTAAATACGTTATCCGTGGCAGGTCTGCCGTAAACAATACAGCGGTTACGGTGCTTCCTGTAAAGAGCAAAGCGGACAGGATGGTGGTAATCGACCCGGGACACGGGGGTACAGAGGAGCCGGGTGCCGTATATGGCGGCATATACGAGAAAGATTTGAACCTGGATATAGCAATGCGTCTTGATAAGCTGCTTGAAAGCAAAGGCGTAAACACATTCATGATCAGGGAAGATGACAGTTTCGTGGGCCTGTACGAAAGAGCTGAAATAGCAAACGACCTGAATGCAGCACTGTTTCTCAGTATTCACTGCAATGCAATGACTATAAAAAGCATAAAGGGAACAGAGACAATATGTTTTTCCCGCAGTTCAGGACCTGGATTTACAGGCTATGACTTTGCCAGGATTGTACAAAGGCATGTTCTTGATGCGCTTGGGACATTCGACAGGGGTGTTTATCCATGCCCGGATTTGATAGTGCTCAAGGCAACTTCCATGCCCAGTGCACTGGTTGAGATAGCTTTTATGAGCAATACCGATGACCTGAGACTGCTAAAACAGCCGTCTTTCAGGCAGAAAGCAGCTCAGGCCTTAAGTGATGCTGTTATAGAAGCACTTGACTGATTCAATTCACCAACTTGTATAAAAACACATACCCTATTTTATGAACATGTACCGATGATACATCGGTTTGTGTTATGGTAACATGTATAAGGCGCTTAAAAACCGTGCCGGGAAATTATACAATTTGTTATGTCTGTCCATAATTAGAGTGTCAGTAATTCTAAGGAGGCGGGTATGATGAAGGGTTTTGTTTTCCTGGCGGCCTTGTTTGTTCTGGTTACCGCAGGAGGGTGTTCCGGCAGTTTGCCTGAACAGGATAACACATTAAGTTATACGGGTGAAAATCCGGTTTTGACGGATGAGAACGGGATAACAGGTGATGAGCCGGGGGAGATAAAGGGTACGGCAGAAGGAATGGATATTATTATGTATTACAGGGATTCGACTGGACTTGTAATTCCTGTAACCAGAAGAATCGCCAGGCTGGAGGCTGTTGCTACGGCTGCTGTAACAGGACTTATTGACAGTGCCGCAACAAGGGAGGAGCTTAGATACTACGGGTTGTATCCCGTTTTACCGGCAGGTACGCAGGTGCAGGGCATCAATATAAAGGATGGAACGGCAGTGGTTGACTTTAGTCCTCAAATCCTGCAATATGACAGCCAAATAGAAGAAGCAGGCATTTTCTCTTCGGTTGTGTATACCCTGACACAGTTTGCTACAGTTAATGATGTTGTGATATGGATAAACGGTTTTGCAGACAGGGAATTAAAGTACGGTAACAGTATAAAGGGGTGCCTGAACCGCAAAAATACGATGATTAACAGTGAACGCCTAAATGCAGCAGGGAACGGACTTAAGATGGATGTCTACTACTACAGGGACCTGGAGGTTTCAGGGCCGTGTCTTGTTCCACAGTCAATAGAAACCGGAGTTGAAGGCAGGGAGGAAATGGCGGAAGAGGCGGTCAGGAGAATGGTGATTAAGGGCAGCAGCGGTGAAATGTACTCTGCAATACCTGCAGGGGTCAGGCTGCTGGAATGCCGAATGGAAGGAAACGGCGCAGCTTTGGGCTTTAATGAGCATATAACCGACTGCCGGGGAGCTTATGAGGAAGAACTGATGATAAGGCAGCTGCTTTTTACAATGGGACAGATACCGGGAATAAGCAGGCTGAAGCTGTCAGGGCAAGGCGGCGATTGGGTGAGCCTACCCAGGAGAATCAATTATTTTATTGACAGGTAAAGAGGTGTTTGTTTGAGGTGTGATGGAAGGAAAGATGATGAGTTAAGACCTGTAAGGATTACAAGAAACTATACTATGTATGCAGAGGGGTCAGTGCTTGTTGAAACCGGTAATACGAAGGTAATATGCACTGCTTCAGTGGAAGACAGGATACCCCCCTTTAAAAAGGATACGGGAGAGGGCTGGATAACTGCTGAGTATTCCATGCTTCCCAGAGCTACCAATACAAGAAATCCCCGTGACATAGCAAGGCTTAAAAAAAACAGCAGGAGCCAGGAGATACAAAGACTTATAGGAAGGGCACTCAGGTCAGTAACGGATTTTGACA
Source organism: uncultured Eubacteriales bacterium (assembly GCA_964471145.1). Classification (GTDB taxonomy): domain Bacteria; phylum Bacillota; class Clostridia; order Acetivibrionales; family STF1-152; genus CAYYGK01. Next base: position 18,637 of record CAYYGK010000026.1, read on the forward strand.
TACTCGGGGAGAGACAGATAATACTGGACTGTGATGTTATTCAGGCTGACGGAGGCACAAGGACAGCTTCTATTACAGGAGCTTTTGTTGCTCTTGCTGATGCATGTGCAAGGCTTGTTGCCGAAGACGAAATTGAAAGAATACCCCTTACAGGTTTTGTTGCAGCAACCAGTATTGGTGTAGTAGATGCCCGGGTATTGCTTGATCTTTGCTACGAAGAGGACTCCAATGCCTCGGTTGATATGAATGTGGTAATGGATGATGAGTCAGGGATTATTGAGGTACAGGCTACAGGGGAGCAGGCGCCGTTTTCACGGGAGTGCTTTGACCGTATGCTTGATATGGCACAAAAAGGTATAGTAACGTTGATTAGCATTCAAAAAGAAGTACTCGGAGATGTGGCTGATAAAATCGGGGGTATTTGCAAAAGTGAAATTGGTGGTGGCAACCAGAAACAGAGGAAAGATGAGGGAGATATCTGAAGAGCTGTCGGAATTACCTGTTGAAGTGGTTTCAATGGAGGATGCCGGTTTTAAAGGAAGCATAACAGAGGACGGCAAGACCTTCAAAGAGAACGCCCTGATAAAGGCAAGGACTGTTTACCAGGCAATTGAGACACCTGTTATTGCGGATGACTCAGGGCTGGAGGTTGATTTTCTTGAAGGCGCACCCGGGGTATTGTCT
>CAYYGK010000027.1:0-12983 GCA_964471145.1 uncultured Eubacteriales bacterium
TAAGGATTGTTCTTTCTTTCATATCCAATTGTCGTAGAAGGCCCATGACCAGGGTATACGACTATTGAATCATCAAGTTTCATCAATACTTCTCTTATAGACTTTGTAAGCTGTGACCAGCTTCCGTTCCCCAGATCGGTTCTTCCCACAGACATTTTAAAAAGAGTATCCCCTGTAAAAACAAGGTTTTGGCACCTTATGCATATTCCCCCGGGTGTGTGTCCCGGTGTATGCAGAATACTATAAGTATGACTGCCGCATTTGACAGTATCCTGGTGTCCTAACATTCTGTCAGCTGCCTTAAATGACTTCTCAATACCGAAAAGCTTTGCGCCATTCATGTGGGAACTGGTGAGCGACTCAGCATCAAGCTCGTGTATAAGCACCCTGGCTTTGGTTTTCTCTCTTAGTACGTCAACTGATACAATATGGTCAAGGTGCGCATGGGTGAGAATAATATACTTAACTTCCATCCCTGTATTGTCAAGTGCCCTGAGTATATCCTCAGTTCCGGCACCAGGGTCTATGACTACTCCTTTTTTGCCGTCCCCTGTTATATAGCAGTTGGACTCGAGCATTCCGGTTACACATTCAACTATCATATGAAAAATCCTTTCGTTTGTTAATCCTTGCTGCTGTCTAAAAGCAGTGTTACAGGACCTGAATTGCAAAGTTCTACGTCCATCATTGCTCCAAAAACCCCTGTCTTTACCGTAAGCCCTGTATCCTTACATCTTTTCACAAACAAGCTGTAAAGCTGTTCTGCTCTGTCCGGCGGAGCGGCTTTGCTGTAGCCGGGTCTCTTTCCTTTTCTGCAGTCTCCATACAGAGTAAACTGCGAAACGATAAGCAGTGAACCGCGGGTATTCATTAGCGAGAAGTTCATCTTGTTATTTTGATCCTTGAAAACCCTCAGGTTCGTTATCTTGTCAGCAAGATAGAATACATCATCCTCATTGTCCTGTACCCCCACGCCTAAAAGCACCAGCAGCCCTTCCCCTATGTCTGATTTCAATGCTCCGCCAACTGAAACACTCGCTTTTTTAACCCGCTGTACAACTGCTCTCATTTCCTGTGTTCATTCCTTCCTATTTGTTACCCTTTGTTTCTTGTAACTTCAAAAACACCGCCGATTTTTCTTAAATCCTTTATCAGGCTGTCCAGTTGCTCGGTATCCGTTATTTCAACCGACAGGTTAATAACAGCTACCTGATTCCGGCTTGTCCTTGCGTTCACTGCTTTGAGAGGTATGCTGTATTCCCCTATACTGTTTGTAATTTCCATAAGCAGTCCGGTCCTGTCATTTGCAAGCAGGGTCATATCAGCAGTATATGCAACATTCCCTGCAGAATACCATTCTACATCAATCAGACGGTCTGTGTCCTTAAGAAGGCTTTTTACATTGGGGCAGTCACGTCTGTGAACCGAAACACCCCTTCCCCTGGTGATGTAACCTATGATGTCGTCGCCGGGTACAGGGTTGCAGCAACGGGAAAGCCTTACAAGACAGTTTTTTATTCCTTTTACAACTATGCCGCTTTCCGGAACAGGCTCTCTTACATCACGCACCCTTTTTTTCCTGCCATGGTCTTCACTTTTCGTTGTGTTTTTATCCTCTGTTTTCCTGTATTCCTCTTTGAGCCTGCTAATTATCTTGTTTGCAGAAATGGAGCCAAAGCCTATAGCCGCATAGGTATCATCAAGCTTGTTGAAATTGTACCTTTTGAGTGCTATGTCTACCCAGTCATCCTTGAACAGCTGGCTGTGTTCGAATCCCTGTTTTTTAAGTTCTCTTTCTACAATTTCTTTTCCGCGTTCAATATTCTCTTCTTTCCTTTCCCTCTTGAACCACTGGTTTATCTTGTTTTTAGCCTGTGAGCTCTTTACGATTTTAAGCCAGTCCCTGCTCGGTCCCCTGGAAGATGAAGATGTAAGTATTTCAACAATATCTCCGTTTTTAAGTTCATACCCCAGTGGAACAATCCTGTTGTTGACCTTGGCACCAATCATCTTATTTCCTACCGCACTGTGAATCGAATACGCAAAGTCAACCGGTGTTGAACCGAGAGGCAGGTCTATTACCTCTCCTTTAGGGGTAAACACAAAAACCTCATCCGTAAAAAGGTCAATTTTCAGGGTTTCCATGAATTCGTTTGCATCACTCATCTCCTTCTGCCACTCCAGAAGCTGCCTGAGCCATGCCAGCTTGTTATCCAGGTCGGTAGGGGCACCGCCCCCCTCCTTGTACCTCCAGTGTGCGGCTATACCGAACTCCGCCACCCTGTGCATCTCCCATGTTCTTATTTGTACCTCAAACGGCATTCCCTGCCGGCTCATGAGAGTGGTGTGAAGCGACTGGTACATATTGGGCTTTGGCATTGCAACATAGTCCTTGAATCTCCCGGGTATGGGTTTGAATATGTCATGCACCAGCCCAAGAACCGAATAGCAGTTTTTTACGTTTTCAACTATTATTCTTACTGCAAAGATATCATATATCTGGTCTATAGACTTGTTCTGCCTTTTCATCTTCCTGTAGATGCTGTAAAAATGCTTGGGCCTTCCCTCTATATGATAGTCTATGCCAAGCTCTTCTATCTTGTCCCCAAGCTTCTCTTTTATACCGTTTAAGAAGCCTTCTCTTTCCTTCCTCTTCTGAGCGATTTTTTCAACCAGTTCACTATACCCCTCGGGGTCAATATACTTTAGGCTTATGTCTTCAAGCTCCCATTCTATTCTCGATATTCCCAGCCTGTGCGCGATAGGTGCGTATATCTCAAGCGATTCCCTGGCTTTGTCTATCTGCTTGGAAGACGGCATATACGAAAGTGTCCTCATGTTGTGCAGTCTGTCTGCAAGCTTTATCATAATCACCCTTATATCCCTGGCCATTGCAAGGAACATCTTCCTGAGATTCTCGGCCTGCTGTTCTTCTTTTGTCGTATATTGGATCTGACCAAGTTTGGTCACTCCGTCCACAAGTGCCGCAACATCTGTTCCGAATTCCTCTTCCAGCTGCTTGCGTGTATATGTAGTGTCCTCAATAGTATCATGCAGAAGCCCTGCTATAATGGCTGTGCTGTCCAGTTCAAGCTCAGCCAGTATTTCAGCAACTTCGACAGGATGCACTATAAAGGGCTCACCTGATTTACGCTGCTGACCGTCATGGGCAGACTGGGTAAGCTCATAAGCCTTTTTGAGCTTATCAAAATCGCACTGTATGCTCTTTTCCTTTATCTTTTCAACCAGCCTGCTGTAACCGTAAGGCATCCTGCCCCTCCGCCTTCCTAGAATTTCACTATTGAATCAACCCTGTGCCCCTCAAGCATCTGCCTGCCGTTCAGATATGTAAGTTCCACAAAATACAACAGCCCCGCAACTTTCCCCATAAGTCTTTCCACCATCTGAATATTACACCTGCTGGTTCCTCCGGTAGCAAGCAGGTCATCCACTATTACTACCTTCTGCCCGGGCTGTACAGCATCCTCATGCATCTCAAGGATATCCGAGCCGTATTCAAGTTTGTATTCACCACATATTGATTTATACGGTAGTTTGCCTTTTTTCCTTATTGGAATGAACCCCTTGCCGGTCATATACGCAAGAGGCGCTCCAAAAATAAACCCCCTGGCTTCCGCACCCACGATAAGATCGAACTCTCCCATCTGCTCCAGCTTTGCTTTCATCTCGTCAAATGTCTGTCTCAGGGCTTTGGCATCCTGGAGTACGGTGGTTATGTCAATAAAGTCTATACCCTCTTTCGGAAAATCCATCACATGCCTCAACTTGTTTTTCAGATCCATGCTCCCAACCTCCATAATTTTTAGTTATTGTTTCAGTCTTTCAAGCCGCCTGTAAGTCTCAGACTGCATAAGGTCTTTTTTTCTTCCGGTGTTTTTACCTGGTACAACCTCCATACCGTCTCCGTCAAGTGGTTTTACCTCCGCAAGTCCCAGTTCCTCAAATATCTCAAGGCTTTTCATTAGCTTAAAATAGTTAAGACCGGTACCCGAAAACCTGCGGTATTCCCTTAAGTATGTAAAAGGCTGTTGTATCCGTACCGCACTCTTCTGCCTTTTAAGGTACCTGTAAAGAGTCAGAAGCTCCTCCCTGTCGGGCACCACTCCTTCAACAGAGTAACCGTTTGTACCAGATGCATATACTTTAGGATAACACTTCTTAAGCTCCCTTACTATGGTTTGAAGATATCCTTTGTCCAGCCAGTTTCCGTAAACAACAGCTCTGTCGTATCCGGCCGCCGGGAGCACTTCCGGAAGCGGATTTGCTATAACAAGCAGAGGCGCCGGTTCCCCATCAGGTCTATTATAGCAGATTCTTAAATGTTTTTTTATTCGGCCTGGCAAATTATTAATGAGATCAATAAGCTCATTAAGGCTGTGCAGGTTGTTAACGGCAATGAGTACCCGCCGTCCTTGTCCCATATCATCACTTACCCTTTTGCCAATATCGGAAATGTTTTCACATCCTGCATCAGTTCCTGACAACGGGCCTTTCCAGTTGAAAAACACAAGTGAACTGCAAAGGCTCACACAGTACATGTTCTCTGAAACAGCTGCTGCCGCAGGCCTTATATCCCTAAGGTTAAGCTGCAGATTTTCTCTTCCTTTCCATGAGTTTATCTCCATCCTGAAAGCAGCATCAACAATATCCCCCACTGCCGTCCCTTTGCCATCGGGCATGTTAAATCCCACTGCCTCAACATCCTGCCCTTCACATTCAAGTTTCATCTTTACATGTTTGCCCCCGCCTATTCCCCAGCACTCCTTCACCCTCATATTCAAACATGCAAAAACCGGAGCCGGATTCCCCGCACCCAGCGGTTTCAGCCTGTCAAGCTCCAGCACTCTTTCAAGGCTCAGGTCTTTTGCTCCTACTCTGCCGTCCAGATATATATGCGGTAAGAAAATTTGATTGTCGAACCGGTTCGCATATGTATTTAAGGCCTCTCTTAAGTTACTGACACATTCAGGAAGGATGGTCAGCCCTGCAGCCATTTCATGCCCCCCATACTTTTCAAGCAGACTGCCGCAGCTGTCCAGTGCCCTGTAAATGTTAAATCCCTTCACACTCCGTGCAGAACCCGCAGCATCCTGCTGTTCAACAGAAATAACAACTGACGGTCTATGATATCTTTCGGTTATTCTTGAGGATACTATACCTATAACACCCCTGTGCCATCCCTCTCCTGCCACAACAATAACCCTGTCGCCGTACAGCTCGTTCTTCCTTACGACCTCCAACGCCTCTTCAAGTATTAAGTTCTCTGTCTGTCTTCTGCACCTGTTTTCTTCTTCCATTTCAGATGCAATCTCAAGGGCCTCGTCATAGTCATCACAGGTTAAAAGCCGTACAGCCTTAGAAGCATCTGAAAGCCTTCCGGCGGCGTTTATCCTGGGTGCCACAACAAAGGCAAGATGCCAGGCATCAAGCTTCTTGCCCCCCAGCCCTGCAGCTTGTATAAGGGTCCTTAATCCTATATTTGTACTGTTCTCAATTGCTTCAAGCCCAAATTTTACAATTATCCTGTTCTCATCCGTAAGCGGCACAACATCCCCCACTGTCCCCAGTGCAGCAAGGTCCAGGTATTCCAGGTATTCCTCTCCTCCCGTTTCAGAACACAGGGCCTGAAGCAGCTTGAATGCCACCCCTGCCCCGGAAAGGTCCCTGAACTGATAGCTGCTTTCAGCAATACAGGGATTGATCACAGCTGCTGCATCCGGAAGTACATCACCGCATTCATGATGGTCTGTAACAACCACATCTATATCACAATCAGATATTTCCTTTATCTCTGCTGCTGCCGATATACCGCAGTCCACCGTTATAACCAGGGATGCGCCGGACTCCTTTACATGCTGTACCCCTTCCATGGATATACCATAACCTTCATCTATCCTGTGGGGTATATACCAGGATACCTCAATCCCTTCTTTTGTAAAATAGTTGTAAAGCATTGATGCTGCGGTTACGCCATCCACATCATAATCCCCATAAATCAATATCTTTTCCCTTTTTAAAAAAGCTGTACGAATCCTTTTTACAGCCTGCTTCATTCCCTTAAGCATCATCGGGTCATGAAGATATTCAAGAGATGGGTTTAAAAACTTTTCTGCAGCAGCGATGTCCCTTATTCCCCTGCTGTACATTATTCCGGCAAGCAGACCGGGTATTCCTGCCTGCCGGGCCAGCCTCGAAGCATCTTCTCTGTCTGTATCATTATATACCCAGCGTGGAAATTGGTTCATTTTCTACCTCCCTATAAGTGCCTTAACCCCTGGAACACCATCCAGTTGAGTAAACCTCTCAAACCTTCTTTCTGCTTTGGGATAACGTTTTTTCCTGTCATACAGCAGTGTCACAAAACCTGCGGACTCACCGCCCTTATAGTCATTTATGTAATCATCCCCTATAAAGAGAATTTGCCGTGGGGAAACTTTTGCCTTTTCTGCCGCCTCTGCGAATATGGCCTTATGCGGTTTCCTCCAGCCGATCTTAATGGATGTCGCAACAAACCTGAACAGGCTGAGAACACCATTTATATCAAGGAGCTCTTCAATTCCTCCCGGCACCATGAAATTTGAAATGACTCCCACAGGGTACACTGATGACAGGTTTTCAAGCACCGTCCTTACCTCATCGCTGACATAGCAGCGTGATTTATAGTTGTTCCAGAAATTTTCATATAAGGCTGATATGATTTCATCAGAAAATCTTCCTGTTCCCAGCTTGCCTGTTACAGTTTTTTCAAAGCGCAGTCTCATGTCATATTCACTGTGCATGGGCCGGTTGCTGTCAATCTGCTGTACGGCCTCCATGTAGCAGTTTATGAACTCCTGCGCATCCTGCCAGACATCCTCAAACCCGGTCCCTTCGTATCCCCACATGGCATAGTGCTTCTTAGACGGCAGTTCGGTAAGGTCAACTATTGTCTCCATACAGTCAAAAACAAGAAAGTCAATGTCCTTCATTTTGTATCCCCTTTACTTAGATGTCACAACGCAAATAGCTTGCTTAAAAAACACACAAAAAAGCCCGGCAAACCGGGCTGCTTTTATATCAGAGGGGCCTGCATGCTAATCCCCATTGAGTATTCTTTGCACTATGCTGTTCACAGTCCTGCCGTCAGCCCTTCCCCTGACCTTCGGCATTGCTTCTTTCATAACCTTTCCGATGTCCTTTGTCGTCTCAGCTCCAGTCTCCCGGATTACGTCCCTTACTATCCCTTCAAGTTCGCTTTCCCCCAACTGATCAGGGAGATATGTGTGCAGTATCTCTATTTCCTTTTTCAGGTTTTCTATAAGGTCCTGCCTGCCGCTTTTTTCATACTGAGGAAGGGCATCCTTCCTTTTTTTGCTTTCTTTGCCCATTACCTGTATTACACCATCGTCATCGAGGGAAACTCCTTTGTCCTTCTCCACCTGAAGCACTGCCGATCTTACCATCTGTATTACGTTCTTTCTGATGCTGTCCTTATTCCTCATGGCATTCTTCAAATCGTCCAAAAGCTTTTCCTTGATGGACATATCAGTATCCTCCGTTATTTACGCTTGCGCTTTCTGGCAGCCTCTGATTTCTTCTTTCTTCTGACACTGGGCTTTTCATAATGCTCCCTTTTTCTTGCCTCAGCCAGTACACCGTGTTTGGCACACTGTTTTTTGAACCTCTTTAGTGCATTATCAAGTGATTCATTTTCCTTAATTTTTATTTCAGGCATTCCTTTCCCTCCCTCCGATGACAGCGGTAGATGCCGGGAATAAGCTTGCACCAGTAAAATTATATATACTATTATATATGACTTTAGCTCAAAGTCAACCTGAGGGCCGTTTATGTTATAGTTGATACTGCTGCAAACTATAAAAGTGACTCTCCCAGTTCCCTGCCGCCCAGCAGGTGGTAGTGAAGGTGCATGACGGTCTGTCCGGCACCACTTCCGCAGTTTGTTATAAGGCGGTACCCCTTGTCAGTCAGTCCCTGCTCCCTTGCTATCCTGCTTGCAGCAAGGTGTATGTCTGCTAAAACCCCTGCATTTTGTTCATTAAGATCATTTACGTTATCTATATGTTTCTTTGGTATTATGAGAATATGTACAGGTGCAACAGGATTTATATCTTTAAATGCAAGCACCTTTTCATCCTCATATACCTTGTCACAGGGGATTTCTCCATCTCTTATCCTGCAAAACAGGCATTTATCCATCTTCCTCACTCCTGTTCAAGCTGTCTGACTACGGTCTTTCTTGCCGTTTCCAGAGCTTTTTCTATTTTGGTTATGTCCTTTCCCCCGGCCTGGGCCATATCAGGCCTGCCTCCTCCGCCTCCTCCGGCTGCCCTGGCCGCATCCCTTACTATATCTCCTGCATTTACTCCCCTGTCCACTGCATCAGATGTTGCCATTGCAACAAGGCTGACCTTCCCGTCTGCAGCCGAGGCAAGAACAATAACACCGCTGCCAAGCTTCTCCTTGAGACGGTCTCCGGTTTTCCTCAGTGACTGCATGTCCATATCATCCAGTCTTGCTGCAACCACCGCAAACCCATATATTTCATCAGCCCCTGCCAGTATCTCATCCAGACTGTCGCCTATGAGTCTTGCTTTTAGCTTTTCCATTTCCCTTTTAGAGTTCTTAAGTTCCGTCATAACCTGCTCAGCTTTGTTAAGAGTCTCAGAAGGTGTTGTTTTCATCACTTCAGCTACTTTACCAAGCTTTCTTTCAATATCCTGGTAGTATTCAAGTGCAGCCTCACCTGTGAGCGCCTCTATTCTTCTTACTCCCGACGCAATCCCGCTTTCGGATACTATCTTAAAAAGCCCTGCTCCCGAAGATACCTTCAGATGAGTACCTCCGCACAGTTCCATGCTGTAATCCCCTACTGATACAACCCTTACCCTGTCCCCATATTTTTCTCCAAAAAGAGCGGTTGCACCCATTTTTTTTGCATCCTCAAGAGACATCTCCTCTGTTGCTACCGGGATGCTACTTAATATCTGCCTGTTAACCTCGTTTTCCACCTCTTTTAGTTCTTTGTGCTTCATTGCCATATTATGTGTGAAATCAAACCTGAGCCTGTCTGAAGAAACAAGTGAACCGGCCTGCTTCACATGGTCCCCCAGCACATTCTTAAGCGCCTTTTGCAGAATGTGGGTAGCTGTATGATTCCTTGCCGTGTTAAGCCTTGTAGAACTGTCAACTTCCAGGTGTACTCTATCACCCGTTTTAATATATCCGCATTCTGTAATTCCGGCATGCAGGTATTTGCCATCAGGCGTTTTTGTGCAGGTTTCCACCCTGAAAACGCCATTGGATGACTTAATGATACCTGAATCCCCGACCTGTCCCCCGCTCTCTGCGTAAAACGGGGTCTGTCCGGTTATAAGCTCGGCTCTTTGCCCTTCTGTTACCATATCGACAGCACTGCCTTCCTCTACTATATAAAGCAGTTTGGAATCGCAGCAGAGGGTTTCATATCCCACAAAACTTGTTGATATCTCAGGGTCAAGTCCTTCGAGTGTGTCTGCACTCCAGGCAGATCCCTTTTTGCTCAGTGCTTCCCTTGCGGTTTGCCTCTGGTGCTCCATCATCTTTTTAAACTCTTCTTCATCGACACTCAAACCGTGTTCCGCTGCTATTTCTCTGGTAAGATCATATGGAAAACCGAATGTGTCATGCAGCCTGAATGCATATTCTCCCGGTAGTATATTTCCACCTTTTTGCTTCACTTCGGATATGTACTGTTCCAGTATCCCACTACCCTGGTCAATAGTTGCCTCAAACCTTTCCTCCTCGGCCCTTATTACGTTCATTATGTACCCGCTGTTTTCAGCCAGTTCCGGATAGGCACCCTTTGACTCGCCTATTGCTACAGATGCAACATTATAGAGGAAAGGCTCGTCTACCCCAAGCAGCCGTCCATGGCGCGCCGCTCTGCGCAGCAATCTGCGGAGCACATATCCTCTCCCCTCATTGGAGGGAACTATCCCATCCGTTACCATAAAAACAGTACTCCTTATATGGTCGGTTATAACCCTTATGGACGTATCATCACTTGTCTTTTTTCCGTACTCTGTGCCTGTCCTGGCGCAGACATCAAGAAGTATATTGCGGATTGTGTCCACCTCAAACAGGCTGCCTGCTCCCTGCATCACTGCTGCAAGCCTTTCAAGTCCCATGCCCGTGTCGATATTTCTCTTGTCAAGCTTGCTATACTCACCGCTCTCATCCCTGTAAAACTGCGTAAACACAAGGTTCCAAACCTCAATGTAGCGGTCACAGTCACACCCTACAGCACAATCCGGTCTGCCGCAGCCCTTGTCTGCACCCCGGTCATAATGGATTTCCGAGCATGGACCGCACGGGCCTGTCCCGTGCTCCCAGAAGTTTTCCTCCTTGCCCATACTGACTATTCTTCCAGGTAAAAGGCCCTCTGTCTCTTCCCATATCTTAAATGCCTCATCGTCTTCGCCGTATACCGAAACCCACAGCTTTTCAGCGGGTATATCAAGTTCCCTTGTGAGAAACTCCCATGCCCAGGTAATGGTTTCTTTTTTAAAGTAGTCCCCAAATGAAAAGTTGCCCAGCATTTCAAAAAAGGTGCCATGCCGTGCTGTAAGTCCTACCCTTTCAATATCTGGTGTCCTGATACACTTCTGGCATGTGGCAATCCTCTTTGCAGGCGGTTTCCTTTCACCGGTAAAGAACGGCTTTAACGGTGTCATCCCTGCATTTATAAGGAGTATGCTGGGATCGTCCCTGGGCACAAGAGGATAACCTGGCATTACCAGATGTCCCCTGTCCTCAAAGAATTTTAAAAATCTCTGCCGCAGTTCATTAAGCCCTGTTTTTTTCATAACCGTCACCTTTGCTTTACAGGCGTCCATCTTTTTAAAGGACGCCTGTGTTCTTGTGTTCAGCCATCATAATATTACATAATGAAAACACCTGTGTCAAGGATTAAGGCACGCACGGCAATTACATGGTACATTTTATGATTGTTTTAAAGGCAAATCCTGTGTTCCTTTCACATCTCCCTTTGATATTACCTTTCCTAAGTCAGAAGACAATATTTGTGTTGTCCAGCCTGACATAATTCTAATATGTGACAGGGGCAGTGCAAAATCAAAACATTTCGACAGCCTGCAGGTGTAACTTGATGCCGTCTTTGAAAACATATATTAGACTCTTTCATAATCTTCTATATATACTGGCAGCTTAATAAAGATCTTTCCACCTCATGACCGTGCGATATGGTTTACTGCTCTTCTTAGTACAACCCTCAGCACAGCTGTGACCGGTACTGCAAAAAGCAGTCCCTTAAGGCCGAAAAAGCTTCCTCCCAAAAGAATAACCAATATGGTGGTGACCGGATGAAGTCCAAGCCTGTCCTGTATTACACGCGGGGTTATAAGTGAGTTCTCTATCTGCTGGACACCTGCAAATATAATAACGGCATACACTGCTTTAAGCGGTGACTCTGCAAGAGCAAACAGTACTGCAGGCGCAGCTCCGATATAAGGGCCGAAATACGGTATTATGTTTGCAATACCCCCTATAAGCCCCAATAAGACAGCATACTCAAGCCCTATAATGTAAAGCCCTGCTGTTTCCATTGCAGCAACTATCAATGCAATAAGAAGCTGACCCCTGATAAACCTGGAAATGACAGTATTTATCTCATGTGCTGTATCCCTTGCCGCAGGCCTTAGCCTTCTGGGGAAAAGTGACAGCGAAGCTTTCTTGAAGCTTTCCGCATCATTTATAAGATAGAAAGCAATAACCATGGCAAGCGCAGTGTCAAAGAAGAATTTGAGCGTACCTGCAATACCCTCAACAGCCTTTCTTAAAAAACCGGTAACGGTATCCTGGATACTGTACAATCCATTTTGGATTTCCTGGAGAATTGTTTTTTTTATGTCCTCAGACCAGCTGCTGTATCTTATCATGGAAATCAAGTCATTGAAGAACTGCGTGTATCTTTTGAAAATACCCGGCAACACCTCCCCAAGCTCCCTTAAGTTTCCGGTTACCACGGGAAAAAGGAAGATGATGCATGCTGCCAGAAAGGATATGAGCAGAGTATATGCAACAAGTATTGCAACCCACCTTGGAGTACCTCTGTTCTCCAAAAAACTCACCGCAGGCATTACAATGTATGAAATAACACCCGCAATAATAAAAGGGGTAAGCACTCCGCTTATCTTCTCCCGGTAAATAAAAATAAGCGCCAGTAACAGTGCGGCTGCAACCCCGGTGGCTGTCAGCAGAATCATTTTGCGTTTCATTAAATGCCCCCTCTTTAAGTTAAGGCCGGGCAAAACAAGCCCGGCCTTAAGAGGATTGAGAGTAAAAACCCAAACCTTAACCAATATGGTGTTTTTGGGTTATCTAAAAAGCTCCACTACTTCACCCATCACACGGCCTGTATCCTTCAGGAATTCCCTGCCGCTTCTCATCATCTTCTTCCTGTTCTTCCTTATAGACATGTCCTGGTTCATCATCATGCTGACTGCCGCTCCAACAATTCCTCCTACCAGCATTCCCCTTACAAATCCGCCGTTACCCATGCATATATCACTCCTTTCCCAGTAGTCTGCTTAACCCGCCCGCCTGTCTTATTTCCTCTACAGCTTCCCGGCTAACCAGCATATGCTCTTTGGCCATTTCCACTCTGCCAATTATAGGCAGCATTCTCCGCCCCTCAAGCACATCCTGTATTATCCCGTCACCCAGCTCAACACACTCTATGCGGCCGGTCCTGTAGTCAAAAAGCACATCCTTTATAAAGCCTATCTCCCCGCTTCCGATAAGTTTTACAGAAAGACCTGTAAAGCTCCGGTGCAACCTGAATTCCACCGGAATCCCTTCCCCCTTCATCCTTTTAAGGCAGGAGGAATCCCTTATTTTTACTGTATTGTTTTCCATGTTAAGGATGTCTTCACGCAATACAGCCTTTCTTGATATCCCAAGCC
>CAYYGK010000027.1:12993-18653 GCA_964471145.1 uncultured Eubacteriales bacterium
GAGGAGACGGTGGGCTCGGGAAGAAAGAGGCGGAAGCGCCTCAACCCCGAGAGGTACCGGTCCCTGGCCAGCTCCATGGCCTGGGCACGGATCTCTTCCATGGTGGGTGGAGTCCGGAGGTGTTAAGGATGTCTTCACGCAATACAGCCTTTCTTGATATCCCAAGCCCTCCCCGTCCCACTACAAGTCCTGCAAACTCAAGTCTGTCAGGCAGGAAAACAGCTTCCTTTACCTCCCCGAGCCTTTTGCCGGAAGGGCAGACAACATCCCTGCCTGTAATGCTGCTGTACCTTTGCAAGGCATTCCTCCTTCTTATGCTTATTATTTCTTATGCGGTTTAAAAAAATGCATTGTATTTGACTGCGTCATAAACTTAGGATAAAATCTATCGGGTAGATTAAATCACAACATTTCGCACTGGGAGGCAAAATGGAAAACCTGAACAAAAAATTTAACCAGCTTGGAATTCAAATCCCGGAAATACTGCTGCCAGAACCGGATGTGGATATGAAAAAATGGGCTGTGGTTGCATGCGATCAGTTTACCGCACAGCCAGACTACTGGAAAAAAGTTGAGGACTTTGTAGGGGACAGCCCGTCAACTTTAAGTCTCATCCTCCCGGAAGTGTACTTAAGCAGACCCGATACTCAGCAAAGGATAGAAAGCATTAACCGGATGATGCATAAATATCTGCAAAGCAGAGTGCTTCAAAGCCATGGACAGGGCTTTATATATATTGAAAGAAAACTGCCGGGGATCCCGGCAAGGAAGGGCCTTATAGCAGCTCTTGACCTGGAGAGGTATGATTACAGACAAGACGTAAAACCTCTTATCCGGCCGACAGAGGGAACCGTAATCGACAGGCTTCCGCCAAGGGTGAAGATAAGAAAAAATGCCCCTCTTGAACTGCCGCACATCCTTGTTCTGATTGATGATGAAAACAAAAAAGTGATTGAACCACTGTCAAACAGAAAAGACGATATGGAAAGAGTCTATAATTTTAACCTTATGATGGATGGGGGCAGCATAACGGGTTACTTCATAAATAACCCCCAGCTTTTGCAGGGAATCCTTGACGGCCTTTCAAAGCTGGCAGAACCCGGGGATTTCCGCAGTAGATACAGCCTCCGGCAGCAGGAAGAAGTGCTTCTTTATGCTGTAGGAGACGGCAATCATTCACTTGCTGCCGCCAGGTCGCACTGGGAGAATGTCAAGGCGGCCACCGGTGATTTGAACCACCCGGCAAGGTACGCCCTTGTGGAACTGGAAAACATACATGATGAAGGAATAGGGTTTGAGCCCATTCACAGGGTTGTGTTCAACATACGGCCAAAAGCCCTGCTGCACTCCCTCACTGAATGGCTCAGGGACCGGGGCAGTGCTGATTGGAATCTTTTTGATACTAAAAGAGAGCTTGATTTGTTTATAAAAAATTACCCTGCAGAAGAAGGTTCGCACAGCATTGAGTTTGTCTGCAGCAAAGGATACGGTATTATAACTGTCCAAAGCCCGCAGCACCAGCTTGCAGTGGGAACACTGCAGTCCTTCCTCGACAGTTATCTGAAATCACATAACAGTGCTGAAATAGACTATATTCACGGGGAAAGTGTCACTGCAGAGCTTGGTGCCCGCAGCGGCAACATGGGGTTTTTCCTTCCTTCAATAGACAAAGGGGATTTCTTTAAAACCATAGTCAGAGACGGTGTATTCCCCCGGAAGACATTTTCCATGGGTGAGGCATCAGGTAAGAGGTATTATATTGAGGCCAGGAAAATTTGTGCTAATTGCTGAACTTGACATATTAACCTACATGTATTAACATATATTTAGACAGCTTAATCCAAAAACTGGGGTGCTGGACTGATCCGGCTGAGAGGGAAATGTGTTTTTCCGACCCAAACAACCTGAACTGGATAATGCCAGCGGAGGGAGCATAAGGTATTTAATATAATTATTAAACCCTTTATCCGGTTCAGGTAAAAGGGTTTTTTTGATGGGAGGAGATGATTAATATGAGCAGGGTAAACTTGAGCCTGCAGGTTCTTCCGGTAGTGGAAGAAAACAGGATTTACGAAATTGTCGATGAGGTCATAAAGCTTATTAAGTCACACCGGGTAAAATATGAGGTAGGGCCGATGGAAACCACGATGGAGGGCGAGCTTGAGCTTCTCCTGAAGATAGTCTCCCAGGCCCAGGAACTATGCGTACGCAAGGGCGCATCAAGGGTTGTGTCGGTAGTAAAGATTGACTATAAACCGGAAGGTGTAACAATCGATGAGAAGATTGAAAAATACAGGAAGTAAAATGCTTCCCGTCGGTTTTGCGGGGACACTGCTGCTTATATGGCAGCTTGCTTCGGATACCGGACTTGTTGCCGGGTATATGCTTCCCTCCCCCTGCAAAATTGCATCAACTCTGGCAACGATACTTCCGGATATAAGGGGCCACCTGACAGTTACACTAAGGGAAAGCCTGACAGGTTTTGCACTGGCAGTCATACTGGCAGTTATGCTTGCCGCGATGATGGACAACATAGCATTTTTGAGAAAAGCGGTTTATCCGCTTTTGGTTGTGTCCCAGACAGTCCCCATAATACTTCTGGCTCCCCTGTTTGCATTATGGTTCGGATTTGGGGAGTTTCCCAGGATAATTGTTGTGGTACTGGTATGCTTTTTCCCTGTAGCTGTAAACCTTCTGGAGGGTATGAAATCTGTGGACCCGGACATGATAAACCTGTTTAAATCGATGGGTGCAGACAGAATTCAGATATTCAGGCACCTGAAGTTCCCCGCATCACTTATCAATTTCTTTTCGGGGCTCAGGATTGCAGCCACTTACAGCATAATGGCAGCGGTCATCGGTGAATGGATGGGGGGCAAATCCGGCCTCGGCGTTTATATGTTAAGGGTAAAGCACTCATATGCCATGGCAAAAGTGTTTGCAGTTATAGTTATTGTTGTAATACTTAGCATAATGCTTTTTTATACCATAACACTTGTCCAGAGGCTGTGTATGCCATGGCACACTCTGGCCGGGAAAAAAAGATAGGAGGAGATATCATTGAAGAAAAGAATACTTGCAGTAACTTCACTGTTGCTGCTTGCCGCATTCTCTTTTGCAGGCTGCGGGGAAGATAGCCGGGGCACAGTTAAAGTGAAAGTACTGCTGGACTGGGTTCCCAACACAAATCACACCGGCATATATGCCGCAAGGGACAAAGACTACTATGAAGAAGAAGGACTTGATGTGGAAATAATTCAGCCACCTGGAGGAGGCAGTGCAGACCTGGTTGCGGCAGGCAAGGGTGAATTCGGCTTAAGCTACCAGGAACAGGTAACATATGCGAGAACTGCAGATACCCCTCTTCCGGTAAAAGCCATTGCTGCAATCATACAACACAACACATCAGGCTTTGCCTCTCCTGCAGAAAAAGGAATAAAAAATCCTGCAGACTTTGAAGGTAAACGGTACGGGGGATGGGGCTCACCTGTAGAGGAAGCCATGCTCAAGGCGCTTATGCAGGCAGACGGCGCAGACTTCTCAAAGGTTGAGATGGTAACAATAGGAGAGGCCGATTTCTTTGCCAGCGTAAGAGACAACGTGGATTTCACATGGATATATTACGGATGGGACGGTATAGCAGCTGAGGTTAGAAACTTCCCAATAAACTTTATCAGGCTGCAGGATGTTGTAGAGCAGCTGGATTTCTATACACCTGTTATCATTGCGGCGGAAGAATTCCTTAAAGACAACCCGGACGTTGCAAGGAGGTTTTTAAAGGCCACATCCAGGGGTTACATGTATTCTATTCAAAACCCTGAGGACGCAGTAAAATGCCTGCTTGAACAAGCCCCTGAGATAGATTGGGAAATAGCCGTTGCAAGCCAGAAGTATCTTGCCGGAAAGTATGTGGATGATGCTGACAGGTGGGGTCAAATGAAGCTTGAAGTGTGGAACACATATGCTGACTGGATGTATGACAAAGGCCTTACAGGAAAAAAGCTTGATGCAAAAGAGGCGTTTACCAATGAGTACCTTCCAAAATAAAAATACAATTCTTGAGGTAAGGAGCATAAAGAAAAGCTTCAATGACCTTAGGGTCATTGACGATGTCAGTCTTACTCTCAGGAAAAATGAATTCGTGTCCCTGCTGGGGTTAAGCGGAAGCGGCAAGACTACTGTTTTCAATATCATTGCAGGTCTGCTCTGCCCTGACGAGGGAGAAATATTAATTAACGGCATTAACAGGACGGGACAGTCAGGCAGGGTAAGCTACATGTATCAAAAAGACCTGCTGCTGCCCTGGAAGAATGTTATAGACAATGCAGCCCTTCCGCTGGTTATCAGGGGTAAAAGCAGACGAAGTGCAAGGGATGCGGTCAGGCAGTATTTTAAAGTTTTTGGGCTGGAAGGGTTTGAATACCGGTATCCGTTTCAGCTTTCAGGCGGCATGAGGCAGAGGACCGCACTTATGCGCACCTATGTTTCCTCGGGCGATATAATGCTCCTTGACGAACCTTTCGGTGCCCTCGATGCCATAACGCGCTCAAGGATGCAGGAGTGGCTGCTTGGCATACTGGACGGCCTTGATACCTCTGTGCTGTTTATAACCCACGACATCGAAGAAGCAATACTGCTCTCAGACAGAATTTACATGTTGTCCGACAAACCGGCCAGGGTTATAAAAGAGATAGATGTAAAACTTGAAAACCCACGAGATGCTAATCTTGCAACAACAGTTCAGTTTAACAGAATTAGAAGACGTATAACCGATTTGCTTTATCAGGCAGGGGGTGGATTAAATGGCGGTATTTGATGAAGCTGCAAAAGCCTACGACAGCTGGTATGAAAGCGCCAAGGGATCATTTGCGGACAAGGTGGAAACAGACCTTGCATTCAATCTCTTCCACCCGGAAAAAGAGACGAGGGTTCTTGACGCCGGGTGCGGGACGGGTAACTTCAGTATCAAGCTGGCGCACATGGGGTGCAGGGTTACCGGTGTGGACATATCAGAAAAAATGTTGGATACAGCAAGGAAAAAGGCTCAGCATGAAAGCCTTGACATATGTTTTAAAAACATGAACTTGTATGACCTCCGTTTTAAAGACGAAAGCTTTGACGGTATTTTTTCAATGGCAGCACTTGAATTCTTGCGCAATCCCGGAAAAGCACTTGAAGAAATGTACAGAGTGACTGTCCGGGGAGGCAAAGTGCTTGTGGGAACAATAAACCGTGAAAGCAGCTGGGGAAGGTTATATACATCCCCCGAATACAGCAGCAGCATATTCAGGCATGCACGCTTCATGACAATGGCAGAGCTTGAAAATCTCCTGCCGCAAAAACCTGCAGCATCAGGCGAATGTCTCTTTATACCTCCCCAGGCAGATACAACGAGTTTTACCATGGAGAATGAGAAGAAGCTCTCCAAAACCCAAACGGGCGGTTTCTTTTGCGTCCTTTGGAATAATCTGCGTTGTTAAGCTTATTTGAACAGCACATTACAACGCAAATAGTTTCTTTGGAAAAAGTATTGACAACTGCCGGCGAAATGCTATACCATTATGCTGTGAAATATTTCACAGCATAATGGAGGCATCGTTTTATGAAGACCGGAATACCCCTGCCCGCAGTAGAAAGACTGGCGGTAATGCATACAATAC
>CAYYGK010000028.1:0-12863 GCA_964471145.1 uncultured Eubacteriales bacterium
AAAAGCAGATACAGGCAGGACCTCTTTATCCTCTCCAGCGTACTGTCATCGGTAAAATCGCCGTGAATGATTGAAAACCTATTGTCTGACAGATCATGCCTCTCTCCATATGCCTCATATGCATCCAGCAGCACATCCAATGCCGCATTTCCGATACAGTGGGCAGTCATCTGCATGCCTGTCTTACATGCAGCATCAATAAATTCAATAATCTGCTCTGATGAATAATTGATATTGCCCCTGTATCCCTCACTGCGATTGCCGAACATCTCACATCCCTTATATGGCTTCCTCATATATGCTGTACCCGTCAGTATGCCCCCGTCAAGAAAAACCTTGAGAAAACCAGGCTTACCACATCCGGGAGGTGTTTTTACAGCTGATTTGATGTTTCGGGCCGCAGAAGATGCATTTTCAACACTTTCTGCAACCGCCGTATAAACAACCCTTACGCTGATACTGTTACCTGCATGCAGCTGATTGACAGCCTCCACAGCATTCTCATCAGAAAATGCATCAATAACAGAAGTAATACCCACACGATTGTATTCCCTCTGGATATTGTGTATGCCTTTTTTGTAATTGCCAATGCTTTTTGACGGTTTTTGTGCATTTCCCATGGCCAGGCTCCTGCATTTTTTCTTATCCCCTCCTGCCTTCTCAAGTGCTGAAGTGTTTATACAGTATGAATATGCCCCGTCCAGGAACACCGGATTGTCCGGTGCCGCAAGGTCAAGTTCCTCACGGCAGGGGTAGCGGTATTCGTCAAGACGGGC
The DNA here is from genome assembly GCA_964471145.1 of uncultured Eubacteriales bacterium. Classification (GTDB taxonomy): domain Bacteria; phylum Bacillota; class Clostridia; order Acetivibrionales; family STF1-152; genus CAYYGK01. The sequence goes on from CAYYGK010000028.1 coordinate 777, forward strand.
AGGGTAGATATTCGGCATATAAATCCATTCACTTTTTTCTGTATTTGATACCCTGTTTCTGACATAGTCAAGCAGCTCCCCGACCGACCCGGGTATAAATATTTCATGTTCCAGTTCACTCAAAGCCGCCTGGAAAATATGGGCATGTGTATCAATTATTCCGGGTATAACCGTTCTACCCTTAAGGTTAAAAGTCAAAGTGTCTTTGTTTCTTAATAACATGATATTCCTGTCGGTATCAAGTGCCACTACTTTTCCGTCCCTGACAGCCATAGCTTCAAAAACGTTGTTGTCTCCGTCAAGGGTATGAATCCTGCCGTTAAAATATATCTTAGTCCGCACTGCTGATTGACCCCTTTTCCATTTGTTTTTACTGGATTTTAAGCAGTATCATCCTTCTGCCTGCCCATAAGGTCGTCAAATATCTCCCCTGCAAGGCTGCCTATTATCTTCTCCCTTGCAATCCTGGACACAAAGTCCATACGTTTTACAAAACCGGGCATCTCACTGAAAAGGCCCTCCCTGGGCACCTTGTAGCTTTTTTCTATCCTCTTTAGAAACTCTTCTATGTCATATACCTTAAACCTCTCTACCCCTGAACTCTCTGCCAGCTTTTCAAGCAGTGCGACACAGAGCTCTTCATAGTCTGCAGTCTGCGATATGTCAAGCATTTCAGCTATCCTGGGAACAATACTTTCAAAAAGAAGTCTTCTGCCCGGTGCTCCCTGAATACCGAAAATACCTGCAACACGTTTAATTTTTTCTTCACTCAGTCCGGCAAGGTATTCTATGAACAATTTTTCTCCAAAATTGTTTTTCAAATAGTATTTTTTGCCTTTAAGTCCCTTTATTGCACGCATACCGTCAAAATACCCCAGTTTTAGATTCCTGCGGGCTCTCCCGGTACTGAAGTCCAGTATGGGACCCAGGCTTTCAACAGGTGCGATTTCCATGATGTCAAGCCCGCTTCTGTCCACTTTTTTAAGCCTGCCATAACCAAACGTCCTTATAACGATTAGGCTGGTGCATCCCTTGTCCTTGACAAGGTTTACAGGAAGAGTGTTGTAAACGCCCCCGTCTATGTATACCCTTCCGTCGATATTCTTTGGCCTGAATCCAGGAAAACTTGCGCTTGCTACAAGGTAATCCGCTATCTTACCCTCAGGTATGTCCTCCTTGTATATCTCAATCGGCTTTCTTTCGGTAAGGTCAAAGGTTACAATTCCAAATCCCACAGGTGACTTTCTTATCAGGTCTTCATTGATGCTGTCCCTTACCATACGTTCAAGAGGTTCCACATCAAGTCCCCTGTCGGCAATTATCCTGTGCAGCCTTCTCAACCTTGAATAAATTGAGTCGTCCATGCTTCCGGGTACATTCAGTTTTTTTGCTTCTTCTTCAGACAGCCTGAAAACCATGGCAGGGTCAATATTGTACCATACATCATATATCCCCTGTATATCTTCCTGTACAACCATTGCTCCGTTCAGCGCTCCAACAGACGTGCCTGCAACACAGGAATACTCTACTCCCTGCTCTTCAAGCGCTTTCAGGGCCCCTGCCTGATATGATCCCTTGCATCCCCCGCCTTCCAGAACCAGTCCGTACATCCTCTACCCCTCCTGCCACCTGGAAGATTGATCACCACTATAAGTACTACAGCAAAAAGTACCTTGTAATCCCGATTGCTGAGGTTTCAACCTTTAAAACAGAATAAAGGTTTTCGCCAGTGTCAAAACAATTATAGCATAACCACAACAATTTTTTTGTCAATGCCGGCATTTAACTGGAGCGTTTCAAGATACCGCACCGTGTACATCACCTGTATTTACCTCGCATACAGACCATTTGCCGCACCTGCCACCCCATCTTGCCAAAACCTGTCCGTCACATTTCATCTCAATAATCTCACACCTGTTTGAACAACCGTCACACTCAGTTCTGCCTGTATCAAAGCTGCTGCGTGTAAGCTTAAACCCCCTGAAGCCGGTGTCCCTGCCTTCTCCGAACATTTTTGCTCTAGCCATAAACGCTGCCCCGCAGGCGCCCATTACATCATAGTGTTCCGGAACGGTTATCAATAACCCTGTTTCCTCATTCAACGCTTTTACTATACCTGCATTGGCAGCAACCCCGCCCTGAAAGACAACCGGTTCAAGAATTTCCCTGCTCTTGGCAAGGTTGTTGAGGTAGTTCCTGGCCAGCGCTCTGCACAAACCCGCTATTATATCCCTGGTTAAATGTCCTTCCTGCTGCTTGTGTATCATGTCCGACTCTGCGAAAACTGCGCATCTTCCTGCAATATGTACAGGGCTTTTTGAAAGCAGTGCCAGTTTACCGAATTCGTCTATCGGTATATCAAGCCTTGAGGCCTGCCTGTCCAGGAACGAACCGGTACCGGCAGCACAAACGGTATTCATTGCAAAGTCATACACAATACCGTTCCTTAGCATTATTATCTTTGAATCCTGCCCTCCTATCTCCATCACAGTCCTGACCCCGGGTATCAGTTTCTGTGCGGCAACTGCATGTGCAGTAATCTCATTTTTGACTATGTCCGCACCCGCAATCACTGCAGCAAGCCTTCTCCCGCTTCCGGTAGCACCTACTCCTTCTATACTGAAAGGACACTTCAGCCTTTCAGCCAGCATATCAAGTCCCCTGCACACTGCATCTATCGGTCTGCCTTCAGTTCTAAGGTAAATCTTGTCCTTAACCCTGTCTTCACTGTCTGCAACAACAATATTTGTGCTGACCGAACCTACATCAATCCCCATATAGAGCTGTTCCGTATGTAAAACTCCCTTCCTTTCCAGCTTTTGCTGAAGCGTTCTGCATGAGCAGGTCAACAAACGCTTCAATCCTGGTATTAAAACCAGCTTCTCCCGTCATCTCATCCGTAACCAGCGTAAGCACCGGGATACCATAGTCTTTTTCAACTGAGGGCAATATGCTCTGAGCTACTATTTCAGGCATACAGGTAAGCGGATAGACCTGTATCACCCCGTCGTAGCCTTCCCTCGCGTAGAGAACGGTATTCCCCACTGATTCTATTGCATGTCCGCCTATTGCCATGCCCAGATACGGCTTTGCTGCCTTGACACATTCCCTCTCAACAGGCAGCATAAATGCCTTCTTTACCAGGGTATTGCATATCCAGCCGCTTACACTGATTTTTCTGTCAACTGACACGCCCATGTGCCCCAGTTTCTGCTCCAGTCCAAAATTGGCACTCTGGTCGATTGTTGTGAAAATCTCTCCCACTATACCTGCCTTAAGCGGCCTGATATTTTTATCAATTTCTATGCTGCTTAACTTTCCCATTGTCTGACCAATTATTCTTTTTATTTGCCTGCCCGGTACCGACAGCGCCTTTTCCCTGAACCCGTTATATATACTGTCAACTGTACCAGACTTTCTTTCCATAGGCCTTAACATGCGGCAGTACTTTTCGATTCTGTCAACTCCCGCAGCTATTTGCATAGTTTCCCTAAGTGACAGCAGCAGTCTAAAAGGTCTTATTCTGCCTGTAAGTCTTTTAATTCCGGTCAGCAGTTCCAAAGGGTCTTCTCTTGGAACCTCAAGCGAAACAAGTTCCATACTCAATCCGATGTCGTCCATTATCTCTCTTTGCATTTCACAATAGTAGCCGAACCTGCAGGGTCCACTCCCTCCCACCATAAGGACTGTATCCGCCCCCTGCTCATATGCCTCTATAAGGTTGCCCACCGTTACCTTAAGGGGCAGGCAGGCTGATTCCGGTACATGCCTTGCCCCCAGCTCAAGGGTTTTTCTGCTGTTGAACGGGGGTATGACATACTCAATCCCCAGCCGTTCAAGCAGCACCTTTACACAGATGAATGCATTACCCAGATGCGGGAATGTCACTTTCATTCCCAACCCTCCATTCAAGCATATCATTGAAGGCTTCAAGCCTGGTATTGAAACCTGCTTCCCCTGTATGCTCGTCAATGTTCAGTACCATATATGGAATGTCGGATACTCTCCTTGCCCTCTTTTGTGTAAAATAGTTCATAAAGGAGTCTATACCGCATCCAAAGCTCATCAGGTATATGATACCGTCCGCCGCCCCTGTTTTGATGATATGTTCAACGCTTCCCACAGCAGCCGTACCAAAATTCCAAAACAGAGGTTTATTTAGTATTCCGGCATTATCCCTTAGTACGGCCGGGTCAAGCATGTCAACGGTAAGAATCCTGTTGCCATACCCCTCAAGCTTGTCAATTATCCCCATGTTTATGCCGCTGTCATGTACTATATATGGGTGTCCTACAAGAAGTACAGTCCTTTATATTGCTTCTTGCAGGAAAGATTTTTGTTTACAACTTGCTGTCTGTATTTATGGTAATCACCCACAGCAAGAGAATACGCACGCATTATTTTTCTCCTGCTTATGCCTAAATGCCTTCCTGTTTCAATAGCTGCCCTTACAGCCCCTCTTTTGCTTTTGAGCAGGTTTATCTCTGGTGAGATTAAAGGAGGAAGAGTTTTGAAAGTATTTCTTATCATATCGGGAATCCCTCCAAACTTTGGGCATATGAATTCATTTTTTGACACACTTATGAATCTTGGAATGAAAAGGCTGTCCACCCTGTCTTTAATATCTTTAACGTGCCCGTGAAAAACCTTTACAGGCAGGCAGGCCTCATCCACACAGTGTTTTACACCCGTAACGATAACATCCCTGGTTGTCGGTCCTGAAACTATGATTTCAGCACCCAGCTCACTGAAAAAGGTATTCCACAGCGGGTAATACCTGTAATAGAAAAGTGCCCGCGGAATACCTGTTTTTTGCGGCATAAGCAACACCCCGGGAATATTATTGTCTTACCGGGGTGTATTTATTCAACAGTATTGTTACATGATTATTCTTCAAGAAAGGTTTGCAGCCTTGCCGCTGCATCCTACAACTTCCCTTATCTTGTGCCTTACCAGCTCCCTGATATTGTCCCTGGCAGGTCCCAGGTACTTCCTCGGGTCAAAGTTGCCTGGGTTTTCGGCAAACTGCTCCCTTATGCCTGCAGTCATTGCAAGCCTGAGGTCTGAATCAATGTTAATCTTGCACACAGCCATTTTTGCGGCTTTCCTCAGCATTTGCTCCGGTACACCTTTGGCGCCCGGCATCTCTCCGCCGTATTTGTTTATGGTCTCAACGAATTCCGGTACAACCGATGATGCGCCGTGAAGTACTATGGGGAATCCGGGCAGTCTTTTTTGCACCTCTTCAAGTATGTCAAACCTCAGTTTCGCCTCACCCTTGAACTTATATGCTCCATGGCTTGTCCCTATAGCAATCGCAAGTGAATCAACCCCGGTCTTGTTTACAAACTCCTCCACCTGGTCAGGGTCGGTGAACGCCGCATCCTCTTCAGATACATTTATGGCATCCTCAATACCTGCAAGCTTGCCCAGTTCGCCTTCTACCACCACACCCCTGTCATGTGCATAGTCCACGACCTGTTTTGTAAGCCTTATGTTTTCTTCAAACGGATGTTTTGAACCGTCGATCATGACTGAAGTGAAACCTCCGTCTATTACCTGTTTGCAGATTTCAAAATCCTCTCCATGGTCCAGGTGCACGCATATTGGCAGGTCTGTATCCTCCATTGCAGCCTCTATCAGTTTCATAAGGTACGTATGCCTGGCATACTTTCTTGCTCCCTTTGAAACCTGAAGTATCAGGGGAGCATTCTCCTCCTGTGCGGCCTCTGTTATACCCTGTACTATCTCCATGTTGTTCACATTGAAAGCCCCTATGGCGTATCCGCCGTCATAGGCATTTTTGAACATTTGCTTTGATGTTACCAATGGCATTACTTACACGCTCCTTCCGCTCGCTGTATATCCGCTTTTAACAGCGGTCCATATAATTCTATCAGATTACCAGCCAAAATCAAGCAAAATCGCAACATTGATAAAAAAATATCAATTATACCCCAGGCCTGATTGATTTATGTACACCTTTGTGTTATATTCTTAATGAAAACAAGGCAGTATATGCCGCAAATACAGCATGATTACAGGAGGTACAGATATGGACAAACTCGTTGGTACATGCATGTTCGGACAGTCAGGCGGTCCCACCGCTGTTATTAACTCAAGTGCATCTGGCGTAATACAGGAAGCCCTCAAGCAGGATGACATAGTTCAGGTATTCGGGCTGGCGCACGGTATCAAGGGACTGCTTAGGGAAGATTTCTATAATATGAGTGAAGAAAGCATAGAAGAGCTTAATCTTTTGAAAACAACACCTTCCTCAGCACTGGGTTCAGTAAGGTATAAGCTGGCCGACCCTGATGAAGATGAAACTGATTTCAAAAGGATCCTTGAGGTGTTTAAAAAGTATAACGTAAGATATTTCTTCTACAACGGGGGCAATGACTCCATGGATACCTGCAGCAAGGTCAGCAGGTACATGCAGAAATCCGGTTACGAATGCCGGGTCATGGGTGTGCCCAAGACAATAGACAATGATTTGTGGGGCACAGACCACTGCCCGGGCTATGGAAGCGCCGCAAAATACATAGCTACTTCGACCATGGAGATATACCATGATGCCAGGGTATATGACAGAGGCATGATAACAATACTTGAAATCATGGGCAGAAATGCCGGATGGCTAACCGCTGCCACCGCACTTGCCTCATACAGGGGATTCGGCCCCGACCTTATTTACCTTCCCGAACGGCCCTTTAACATGAAAAAGTTCATTTCAGATCTCAAAAACATATACAACGATACCGGCAAGGTAATTGTGGCTGTATCAGAAGGCATAAGGGACAAGGACGGCACATACATTTCAGAATACGGCACCGACCTTGCAAAGAGCAAGGACGCATTCGGCCATGCACAGCTGGGAGGGCTGGCATACACGCTTGCGGATATTGCGAAAAAAGAAACAGGAGCCAAGGTAAGGGGTATTGAGTTCAGCCTGCTGCAAAGGTGCGCTGCCCATCTTGCATCCCTTACCGATGTAAACGAAGCATTTCTTGCAGGCCGGGAAGCAGTGAAACAGGCGGTAAACGGGGTAACCGGCAAGATGGTTGCCTTTGAGCGGGAAGAAGGCCCTGAATACAAGTGTAAAACCAGGCTTCTAAACCTTGAAGACGTTGTCAACAAGGAAAAGAAAGTGCCCGCAGAGTGGATTAATGAAGATGGCAACGGCATAAAAGAACAGTATATAGAGTATGCAATGCCGCTCATACAGGGAGAATCCGGTCCGCCCACGGAAAACGGTCTTCCAAGGTTTGCTCGCCTGAAGAAGGTTTCGGGAGCTAAATAGAAAAACAACTCAGTGCATACAGGAGCGGGGTTTAAAACCCCGCTTTTTCAGAATTCTATACTCACTGTCGAAATGCTGTGTGCTTCCACTTCAAATAAAGCCACAGTACCTTTTGACTCAATCTTTTTTCCGCTTTCTGTTTTGCTTTCGTTTATGTCGACATAACAGATGCTTTTTATATCTTTTCCAAATCTTACTGCTGCTTTGGTATCTTTCCCTTCAGTCTCGTAAACCCTTACTATCAGTCTGTTCCCTGTTTCACTCATTTTGACAGCAGAAAGCACCACACTTCCTTCCATAAGCTTCATGAAGGAATCTGTGAGAGCCATACTCCCTTCATGTGCCGCTGCCGACTGGAAACTGACCGGGTGGTTCCAGGCATATGCTGAATTTATCATGTCGCTGTTAGTGGCGGTATCAACCATGTCTATACAGAACCTGAAACGGTGTTCCCCTATTTCAGGGTAGGGATCAGGGTCGTACGAGCTTCTTATAAGGGTGACGGATATGGAATTATCTATACATCTGAAACCGTATTTGCTGTCTGTAACAACCCTTGCAGCCGGCTGTCCCGGATTGGAGGGAACAGCTGCTGCCCAGCTGTTTGCCGGTACATCCATATTCATACCTCCCCGCTCTATGGTCCCAAAGGGTATATCATACCTGTAGCACTTGCAGCTGTATGACAGCGGGAGACAGAATGAAAGCTGTGGGATGTTGGAGCCCTTCTGCCCGAACTCCCTCCACTGGCAGCTCACGTTGTAATCCAGGCTGCTGCTGTTTTTGTCAAGAGATACGGTAACTTTAAGCAGCGAGTTTTTAAAGCGTGTTTCATAGCTTATCCACTGCCTTATTAACGACCCGTTGTTTTTGACTTCCGTAATCCTTGTGTTATCCTCAAGAGGAGTGATATTAACATAATTCCCTGTTACCCAGGCTGTCATGCCCCTGCTGTCATCCTCCTCAATGAACCTGAAGACAGCATTACTGTCCGGATTAATCATCTCCCTGCCTGTGTTGATGTCAACAAGAGAAATCAGGGATCCGTTTGTCCTGTCAAACACAGCTTTTATATTTTCATTTTCAAGTACAGGTTCCTCTACCTGTTCCAGTCTGGGGGATTCGATTTTTTTACCGGAAATTTCACCGGCGTCCCGTTCTTCAAGTATACATGTGGTATAGCCGCATGCAGGTACTTTTGCATAGACCAGTAACCTTACATATGCATGTCCCCAGTATCTGCTGTCCCAATACTGGATCTTTTCATTCTTCAGCACCTGCCATTTAAGCTCCCTGCCGGCTTCGTCCCGTACCCTTATCCTGTCGATGCTGCCTTCCCAGTCCCATACTGCCAGTTCCACACAGGTTTCTCTTTCAAAAGCAGCGGGGTTGAACATATGAAATACCCGTGTCTTACCACTTCCCCTCTCTGTCTGTGGTACCAGATAGCTTTCCGTTCCATATCCCACACCTGCTCCTTCGGAGATAGAGCTTTTTATATCTTCCTTACCTGTGAAAAGCCCCGAGGTATCTATGCGTGCAGATATGCTCCTGAGCACCCTTGCCGTCTCCGTACCGGCAGATGCCATGGTTTTCTGGAAAAGTCCCATTGCATATTCACGTGTTTCAATGACGCCAGAGCCCGGGAGGATATCATGAAATTGATTGAACAACACATTTCGCCAGGCTTTTTCAAATCTTTCCCCTTCATATTTTCCCCCTGCAAAAAGACAACCCAATGCGCAAAACCTTTCAGCGTCATTCAGCCTTGCCTCAGCGGTTCTGTTGGCCATTTTGATTCTTGTCTGTGTCGTATAGCACCCGGGAAATATGAAGTTGAGCTCATTCTTTTCAACAGGCAGGCTTTCCCTTACACTTTCAAGCTCTCCGAAATATCCGCCAAAAGTTCCAAATCTGATAACAGGGTATACAGGCCAGGTCATCATATCGCAAATTCTTTCAATATCCCTTCTTGTGGGTCCTCCGCCATGATCGCCCACACCATAGACCTTAAGGGCGGTTTTAAGGCCGTGCTTCGTACAGAAACCAGGTACATGCAGTACCATATCGGGTTCTATTCTGGCATTGTACCAGTCAGGTTCCCTGTAAACGACTACCGATTTTCCGGAAGGCGATTGCCAACTGTAGATACTGTGCTTTTCATATCCCCTGCAGTGATAATAGTATTTTACTCCTCCGTTGTTTAATATTTCTGGAACATTCAAATTGTGACCGAAAGTATCAGGTTCAAAGTCAATATCAAGAGAGTCCTTATCCAGCCCGAATATCTCCGCAAGATAGTTCTTCGTATACAATATATGCCTGGCAAGACTCTCACCGTCCGGCATGTTCTTGTCTGTCTCCACCCATGTGGAAGCGGTTACCTCCCACCTTCCCTCTTTTACCCTTTCTTTTATTTCCTCAAGCATAGAAGGGTCATGCTCTTCTATTATCCTGTATACTGATGCCTGTGACTGCGAAAAGCTAAATTCCGGGTACTCAATCATAAAACTCAACATGGTACGAAATGTATCAAGCGTAACCGCAACTGTCTCATTGTATCCCCACATCCAGTTCATATCAATGTGAGCATGTGCCGCACACAAAACCGTATACCCCTTTGCAGCGCACGACACCGGAGAAAGTATATCCTCCACCATCATTGCTGTCCTACGTGTAACAGCCCCATTCTCTTCCTGCCTTTGAACAAGTGTCTTTGCCGCATCACCTACGGCATCGTCATATTGCCCGTTATTCACCCCTGAAACCTCTGCAGCATATTTCAGTTCCGAAATTATCCTTTTACCCCAGTAACCTGCTTCCTTTTTTTCTGCTTCTGCAATAGAATTAAAAAAACTTGCCATTTATTCAGCCCCTTTCCGCAAAAGGAATACACAATCACATATGTTATGTAAATGTTATGTATTGCTTTTGTTTGAATAACTTTTTGATATGTTTATATTATAGTCTCTTGCAGAAATGGTGTCAATATATAATATGCTGATCCTTACCTCTTTATCTAACTATCAGTCTGTTCCCTGTTTCACTCATTTTAACTGCAGAGAGTACCACACCAACAGGAAGCAGGCGGTATGATATGCCGCCTGCTTCCTGTTGGTGTCCATTAATATGCTTTTATTATTCTTCTATGTTGGGAAGGTTCTTCATGCTCTCTTCGATTGCCTCATCCGGATACTCTATGTCTTTCATATGCCCGCTGAAGTAAAAATCGTATGCAGACATATCAAAATAGCCGTGTCCGCTGAGGTTGAACAGTATTACCTTTTCCTCTCCTGATTCCTTTGCCTTGAGAGCCTCATCAACCGCAGCCTTTACCGCATGGGCAGCTTCCGGTGCAGGCACAATGCCCTCAGCCCTGGCAAACATGACAGCTGCATCAAATACAGGCTGCTGGTTGTATGCCACTGCTTCAATGAACCCGTCATCATACAGCTGGCTGAGGATAGGAGCATCCCCATGATACCTTAACCCGCCGGCATGTATTCCCGGAGGAACAAAGTCATGTCCAAGGGTATACATCTTGGATATGGGTGCCATCTGTGCGGTGTCACCATAATCATAGGCAAACCGCCCTTTTGTGAAAGTGGGGCATGCTGTAGGCTCTACTGCAACTCCCCTGACATTTTTGCCCTTGAACTTGTCCATTATGAACGGAAATACCAGGCCTGAGAAATTGCTCCCCCCGCCGCAGCATCCAATGACAACATCAGGATATTCATCTATCTTTTCAAGCTGTTTTTTACACTCCAGTCCAATTACGGTCTGATGCATGCATACATGGTTAAGCACACTTCCCAGAGAGTAATTTGTATCATCATGTGTGGCAGCATCCTCAACCGCCTCGCTTATAGCTATTCCGAGGCTTCCTGTAGAATCAGGGTTCTTCTCCAGTATCTTTCTACCCGCCTGGGTTTTATTGGTGGGACTTGGGTATATGTCTGCGCCAAAAGTTTGAATAAATGAACGCCTGTACGGCTTCTGCTCATAGCTTACCTTCACCATATAAACGGTACATTCAAGACCAAAGTGATTGGTAGCAACACTGAGTGCACTTCCCCACTGTCCAGCACCTGTTTCGGTGGCAAGTCTTTTTATGCCTTCTTTCTTGTTGTAGTAGGCCTGTGCAACCGCTGTATTAAGCTTGTGGCTGCCCGTAGCATTTGTTCCCTCGTATTTGTAATATATCCTGGCAGGAGTATCAAGCTTCTTTTCCAGTTCACGGGCCCTGTAAAGGTTGGTAGGTCTCCACTGCCTGTACAGCTCCCTTACCTCATCAGGTATGTCTATCCACCTGTCGGTAGCTGCCTCCTGCATCACAAGTTCTTTAGGGAATATGGCCATCATCTCTTCCGGCTGGACTATCTTGCCGGTCATAGGGCTGTAATATGGCTTGGGCTTGTTAGGCATGTCTGCAACAATATTATACCACTGCTTTGGTATCTCACTCTCTTCAAGCGGTATTCTTATAACCTCGTCTTTTCTCAGCTTTCTCATCCTTCTCATCTCTCCTCTTCTATTATTATTGCTCAGCCATAAAGATGGCTGAAACTTCAGTATCACTATTGTAATAAAAAGATATGATTATTGCAATAAAAAATCAGTGTTTGTCCGATTTTCTGTTTAAAAAGATACAACAAGGGTATATATGAAATGAAAAGAGATAGATTATTTTTCCTGAAAGGGCGTGATTCCGATGAAGAATTCGATTACGCATCAGAAAGGCTGCAGGGCGGTTTAAACTTTAGGGCCGCAGTGACCGGTCA
>CAYYGK010000028.1:12873-18278 GCA_964471145.1 uncultured Eubacteriales bacterium
GGGAAGTTACCCCCATGGAACACAAAAGACTGCCTTGTAAGCCTTCGGCCTGACATCCGGGAAAGACCCATTACAAGTTGATATATTTAACAAATTACGGCCCGCCGTATTTTCCCGGCGGGCTGTTATGCTGTATAATATATGTAAAGTCTTAAGGAGGTTTTTTTAGAATGTCTGCCAACCTGATTGTAATGACAGTTTCCAGCTTTGCCATACTGGCTGCTTTAGTTCTTTTGCTCAACTGGAGAAAAAATACCGCTTTATACCTTGTGTTTGTTATAACGGCTGCGCTGTTCTATACATGGATGTCTCACATACTGGTCCTTGGGGGATTCCTGGAGTTCTCATGGAGGCTTTTCCCCGCATATACACTTAACAATATTCTTTATGACCTTATAGTGTTTCCCGGATTCACACTTTTGATGATTGTCCTGGCTCTAAGAAAAAGGTATGGCTTCTGGCCCGGTATGGTTATTTTCTCTGCGGTGATAGCTTTGCAGGATTATCTGGCCGCGCAGTATTCTAATATGGTCATCATGAAAAACTGGTCAGCCCTGAATACATTTATTGGCTGCATTACGCTATATACTGTGTGGTTTATTTATTACAGGTGGCTTGACAGACACATTAAGAAAAAGACTGTCTGAACAGGAAAAGTACGCAGAGCAATTTGCGTTGTTAAGCTAATTTGAGCAGCACATACTAAATTTTAGCAGGTAACTCAACATTTAGTATGACTGCCAGAGATTTATGTTACAAGACAAATAGCTTAGGCAATAATTGAATTTAACAAAACACTTCTTTTTGTGTATAATATATTTGTGAGGATAATTTCACCCTGCAGGGAGTGGGTATAGATGAAATGCATAAACTGCAAGAGCCTCATTAAAAAAGAAGACATATCTTTGATGTCTCAGCTAATAGGCTACACCGCCGAATGCTCAAAAACAGGCATACTCTTCAACATTGAGAAAATAAGCGAAGAGCCTGACTGGTGTCCTTTGTTAAAGTCCAAAAAGCAATCAGGAATCACTGACAAGCCCTGATACTGCTGTTAATAATACTCGTGAATGCTGATATGGCATCTTTCATTTTGCACTCGGGTATGAAGCAGAATCCAAAAACGAGCAGGTCATCTCCTACATGCCTTACCGGAAGGCCTGCCATTTTCATTTGGTCTGTAACCGATTCTATATCATCCAATATGCCTGTATGAACAGGTATGCCTGTTCCCGATTCGGAACCTCCTGCTCTTATATCATCTCCAAGGGTATCTGCAAGAACATGTCTGAAGATCTCATGCTTTGCTGCATACTTTTTCCTTATTCTTCTTAAATGCCTCTCGAATTCGCCTTCCCTTATGTACATGGCAAGGGTTAGCTGCTCAGTTTTGGAAACGGTCTGATTGAATTTGTTCATTGTACGTTTGTATATGCCAAACAATTCTTCCGGCAGTGCCATATAGCTTATACGAAGTGACGGAAGAAGCACCGTTGAAAAAGAACCCATGTATACCACCCTTCCTGCTGTGTCGAGGCTCTGCAGGCTTGGAACAGGCCTCCCGGAGTACCTCAATTCGCTGTCATAGTCATCCTCAATTATAAAGCTATTGTTTTTTTTTGCCCATCTCAAAAGGCTGAGCCTTTTTTTTACCGGCATAATCATCCCTGTTGGATACTGATGGGTAGGACTTACATAGCATATACCCGCACTACTTCCTCTTAGCGTCTTCAGGTCAAGTCCGGTATTGTCCACCCTGACCGGAATAAGGTTAAAGCCCCTGTCCTTAAATACATGAGTAACATCCGTAAATCCCGGTTTCTCAAAAGCAACGTTTACTATACCCTTTTGTCTCAATATGACAGACAGGATTCCAAGCAGTACCTGAACACCTGCTCCAATTACTATTCTTCCGGCATTGCATTTTACCCCCCTGGCCCTGTACACATATGATGATATCTGTTCCCTCAGCTCAGGTTCACCCTGTGGAACCGCCCTGTAAAACAAATTTTTTGATGGGCAGGTCAGTATTCTCGTATAGCACTTTCTCCAGGTGTCAAGAAACATGCGGTCCTCTTCTATGTATTCCTCACTGATGGCTGATGGGGGATATGTACCGTTAGTGCATCTATCATCTTCCCTGTCTGACAATGGTAAGATTTCACCTATATCGCTGGCATAATAACCGCTTTTCTTCCTGCTGTAGATATATCCCTCCAGGAGGAGCTGCCCGTATGCATTTTCAACCGTAGTCCTGCTGAGTTCAAGTTCTGCTGCAGCCTGTCTGACTGATGGTATTCTTTCGTGTGCCTGTATCCTTCCCTGTTCAACTGCCTTCCTGATATAGTCGTAAAGCTGCACGTAAAACGGTTTCCCTTTTTTAAAATTCACAATAAGCTTAATCATCTATCTGTCCCCTTCAATTTTATATAATCTGGTACTTACGCAATGTACAGTTTAATGATATATTACATCACATACACTATATAAGCAAATTTGAGGGGGTTGTCGTATTGAACAAAACCAGAAAAATTGCGTATACAGGGCTTATGACTGCTCTTGTGCTTGTAGCTACATATTCTGTGAGGATTCCCATACCCTTTACCAATGGGTACATACACCTGGGTGACTGCATGGTCTTCCTGGCGCCTCTTCTTCTCGGCTGGAAATACGGTGCTTTAGCCGCCGGTGCAGGTTCCATGCTTGCAGATGTACTGGGAGGATATTTTCACTGGGCAATACCAACACTGGTAATAAAAACTATCATGGCTTTAATTGTCGGGGCGGCCTTGCTGCTTAAGGGAAAGGCCTCCAAGACAGTATTCACTATTGCCATGGCAGCAGTATGGATAGCATTTATAGCCGGTGTAAAAAGCTTTCTGCGCAACAATATAGCCAATAATGCCCAGTCTCTTGCAGAAGAAGTTGAGTCGGTAGACAGTATTTCTGAGCTTGAAGGACTGGCAAATATTGTTCAGACAGAACTCAGTTTGTCTGCCATAATCCTGCTCATTGTCGTATTTTGTGTTGCGGTGTTTATAAACAAAAGAGGCGAAGGTGTAAATGTCTCATTCCTGATGGGTGCTGTGGGATCGGGTCTCTGGATGGTTATAGGGTATTTTGGCGCAGCGTACTTAATGTACGGCAGTGCAGGCCCGGTATTTGGCATACCCATGAACCTGATACAGTTTACAGCTGGACTTATTCTGGCAGCGTCTGTAACCATACCACTCAAAAAACACCTCGCTCATTTAAGACAAAATTTTGAATAAAACCAATACCACTCTCTCGTATTTAAAAGGTATTGTATTGCCCCGGAAGCAGCAAATAACTCCCGGGGCTTTTTCTGTACTAACCCAAAAAAGGTTGCCTGGTTTTCACTTATTGTGCTTGTTTTTTGTTTAATATTTTTGTTAATTGTATAATATTTTTAGCTATTTATTGCCATATTTGTTCGTTTTGGTTACAATAAATTTAGCCTATATGAACATTTTGGAAGGAGATATTGTATGATTGTTACGTCTACTGAAATGAAAAACAACTTTGGAAAGTACCTGAGGATAGCTGCCAGGGAAGATATAATTATAACTAAAAATGGAAAGAAGGTCTGCAGTCTTTCGTCATACAGCGGCGAAAATAAGGGAGATGATGGTATCATTATCAGGGAAAATGCCGCTGCGTACAAATATGACGGGAAGCGGGTATCTTACGGGGAGTTTCTTGAAATAAGCGCAAACAGCGAGGAAAGGTATGAATATATGGACGGAGAAATGTACCTTCTCGCTTCACCCAATACCAGACACCAGAAGATATTAATGGATCCGACTTACTTGTTTACGATTTCTTCAAAGGTAAAAAATGTACGCCAATGATAGCACCATATGATATCAAGCTTCAAAGAAGCAGCAAAAACGTAGTGCAGCCTGATCTTATGGTAATATGCGACCTGGAAGATAAACTGGATGATGATGACTACTATGTGGGTGTACCAGCATTAGCCCTGTTTATCATTCAGCCAATAAGTGTCAATAATCGTACCATGCTTTTCCTTGCTCTTGCACGCCTTTTTTGTCCGGGCTTCAACTCAGTCTTTATATTAAGTGGAGAGAAGATGTATCTTAAGCATAGTTTTCGATGAATTCAAAAACCACTCTTTCGTATTTGGAAGGGTTAACAGCATAAGAATCAGCATGTGATGCTCCCGGTGCAATATATTTTTCCCTGAGACCCTTTGTTTTTCCACTGAAAAGTTTTTCCGCCATATGTGCCGGTACATAACTGTCGTTTTCCCCGTGGATGAACAAAACAGGTGCGTCTATTTTTTTTACAGAGTCCACAGGGCTTACCTGCCTTATGCCAAAACCAGCACGCAGCCTCACAAGTATGTCTGCGATATGCATTACAGGGAATGCAGGTATGTGATAATGTTTTCGGAGCCGCAAAGAGAGCTCGTCCCATAGATTTGAGTATGCACAATCAGATATATAGAAATCTGCCCCATTATATTTTCCGCCATACAATAGTGCAATTGCTGCTCCCATGGACTCTCCATGTATTCCTACTGTTATGTTCTTACCCATTTCATCCTTCAGCCGGTTAACAACCGAAGCAAGGTCATCTTTTTCATAATAACCGTATGAAGTATTCCTTCCTCCAGTTCTGCCATGTCCCCTGTGGTCGTAGATTAGTACATTCCATCCCCTGTCAATATACATCCCTGCAAATTTGAGAGCAGAATGCCTGTTAACAGATATGCCGTGGGACAGAATAATAAACCTTTTTGAATCTGCCGGGAAAAGGGTACCGTATATGTTGTATCCATACAGGGAATTGACTGCAAATTCTCTGCTTTCAAGGCTTTCATGCCAGCTGGGATCATACAGCCCGTCCTCACTCATGTATTCCAGTATCTGTTCGGTAGTCAACAGACCGGGTCTTAGTGCTCTTGTTGAGAGTACCCAGGAGACAGTAAAAATAATTATATTCATACCGATGGCAATACAAGCAAAAATCAAAAAATCACCCTGTTCCTTATATCAGTTGAAAAAACCTTTTTTGAATATTTATGTATTCCCGTTATCTTTTTTCGTACGGCTGGTTGAAACCTCTCTGCCCGTGATATCAGGCTATCATCTTGCACCACAACTGCTGGCCGAGTAGCCCTGATAATTAGCCTCCCAGATATATGTGGCTTCAGGAAACATTTAAAGGAAAACCCATGAGAACTCTTCTCTGAAAATATATCTGAATCAGTAATCTCTTATAATATTCATGATTAATGTAAGGCTGTTTTTTTCCTCTTCAGCAATCAGCTGTATAAAATCATCCTGCTTTCCCTTATCAGCCTGCAGTGAACTACCACCACTTGTAGAAGATGGCGGCTTCTCGGTTCTTCCGGGTTCGCA
>CAYYGK010000029.1:0-17947 GCA_964471145.1 uncultured Eubacteriales bacterium
ATGGTGGTCACTTTAATTGGAACAGCCGGGTATTTTGTTTTGGAATCGGCGGTCAGTTTAAATTGGAATTGATGGTCAGTTTCATTTGGAATCGGTGGCAGTTTTGCATTGGAATCTGCAATTTTTGTTTTTCAGCAACTCTGTCAAAATTTCTGAATGCTATGTTTTCCTTTTCCTCTTTGGATATATCAGCATACATCAGCCTGAATATACTGTCATAGGGCTCCTTGCATGGAGTATTGGTGCCGAACAGTATCTTTTCACTGCCCAGTTCCCTGCAAAAAATCTCCATACCCATGTATTCGATCATATTGGATGTATCCACCATTATATTGTCAAATACCCTGCACAGTTGAATGTACATTCTGTTCATCCACTGAGTAGTATTGGTAAGTATTATCCTTGTGCTGCAATATTTCTTTTTATACTCCGCTAACTGGTTGACATCAATTTCCTCCAAGTCAATAAGAACCGGTATGGATGATTCCTCAAGAAAATCCGAAAGCCATGACATCTGCCATTCTGAAAAAATGAATTTATGGCTTTTTGGATACATTCTGAAAAAAACCTTCCCGTATTCGACAACTGCTTGATACAGTTCTTCCCTGTTGTACATTTCATCAGGAAATACCGGAGGAAGAATGGTTACAGCAGGTATGATCCCATCATGGGATGAACAGTCTGACAAAAGACTTTTATTTGCCTTTTTGAGCTCATCCCTTGGGGCGTTATTGGATGACATTGCACCGCATACTATTCCATTTTCCTTAAGCTTTTTGACAACCTCATCAAGTTCTGTTACATACAGACCAGCATGAGGTATGGCACCACACCGGCAGTTAATATCCTTGAACCTCATATTCTTCATCCCTTCCTGTAATTATCATGTCCGTACATTCTTTTATAGTTCTCGGACAAAATCTTTATCTTGGCCTTATCCGGGAGACTTGAAAGAACAATCCTGCCCAAAGCCGTCCTGGGGTCATTAAACGCCTGGTCGGTGCTAAAAACAAGTCTTTCCACATCAGTCTCCTCTGCCACCTGTTCAATCCACTTCATGGAATACAATGATCCATTCAGGTCCATATATACATTTGGATATTCCCTCACCAGCCTGTAGCATGTTTCATATCCTGCATAAGTGCCTCCGGAATGACCCAGCAGAATTTTCAGATAACCGTATTTTTTCAGTATGGAGAAGAAAAGTGCCGGATCATTCAAAGGCTCTGTTTTCCATGTATGGCAAAGTACTATGCATTTATTCTCTGAAGCATATTCCCAGAGGGGATAATAGTTTTCTGACGAAAGGGAACACTGGTGGTTGCGGGGGTGAATTTTTACACCTGCAAAGGCCTCATGCCGGATATACCTGTCGATGTCCCTGATGCTTTCCCCAGGGAACCATGGATTATACACGGCATATCCCATGATGGTATCAGGATATTTTTCCGCAATCCTGAAAATCTCCCTGTTCCCCCCGGTAACTTCTGCTCTCAGACTGCTAAAACTGCTTGCGCATATCCTTTTAATTCCAATATTGCAGCTCAGTTCAATATTCTGACTGATGTCTTCAAGCCTCAGATAAATGCTGCTGGTACCGGTCTTTCCCAAATGTCCATGGGCATCAATAATATCAAGTTTCTCAGGCACAGTGCCATTCAGGTACGATTCTCTTATACTCAACAGGCATCCCCCCGTTCACCCAGTATATTTTTGTTGCTTCGTTTTCTATCCCTTCATTAACAGCTCCATTACATACATCTCCAGTGCTTCATAGTCCCTCTTTTCCACACACTGGTCGCGGTAGGCATAGTCAAACTTCCTGACCTTTTCCTCAAGCATCCTTGCAATTTTCAAGCTGTTTTCAAGGTGTCTGTAACAATCGTCATCCCTCTGGGTTCTCATTGCCTTTACATCAAGGCCTATATATTCACCATTGCTGCCGTATTCATTTTCAACAAGAACCTTTATCTGGTTGAAAGCCTGCCGCAGGTTTTCCACACCAAATGCCTTGTCCTGATCATATTTCATTCCATTCTGGTCATTGAGATGCACACCCCAAAGCTTGCCCATCGCCATGGCGAATGCTATTTCACTGGCGGGATCAAGACCCGCCAGAATTGCATGTGCTGATTCAAGAAGTCCTCCTACCCTTGAAGGATCACAGCTGGCGCTGGAAACAGCCATTGCATGGCCCATGGTGGGACAGAAACTCCTGTCTATGGGTTCGTTGGGTTTGGTTTCTATAAGGATTTTTATGCCGTCGTCATATTGCAGCATTTTGTCTATTGCTTCCACAATCCGCCTTACTCCTGTTACCGGGTCCTTGCTCTCATAACACAGGGTACCTTCCCTTGCAAGCCAGAGCACTATCTTGTCACACTCCAGCTCCCTGGCAATATCTATAGACCTGTATGCCCGCCACATGGCAAAGTCCCTGTCTTCCTTGCTGTTTGATGTGAAACCTCCGTCCGTTGTCCTGGAATCCATCCAAAGCCTTGGTGCCACGAATTCCGCAACAAGCCCGTACTTGTCAAGTACAGCCTTTGTTTCTCCAGCTTTTGCTTTTATCTGGTCCTCTGACAGGTTGTTCATATCAGGAACAGCATCATCATCATGAAACTGAACCGCATCAAAGCCAATCTGGCTGAATTTCTTTACCTTGTTCTCAAAGGGAATGGTGCTTCTCACTTCCGGTCCAAAGGCATCCGCACCTTCATGTACATTCCATGGGCCTACGGAATATTTGAATTTTGACATCTATATCAACTCCTCAATAATGTTTTAATAACCTGCATATTGCTGCATATGACCTAGTTTATAAGTCTTCCACCCTTACCCATCTTTTTGTCCTGCTGCTTTCCAATATGGCCTCGGTCAGCAGTATGATGTAGTGCGCTTCATCAAAAGTGGCAAAATCACATGGATCCGTTCCTGCCTTTTTACCTTCTGAAACAAAATTGTAAAAGCTCATCAGGTTGTTCTTGAGGGCATCATTCCATCCTTCGGGATGTCCTGCTGCAAGATAGGTATATCCTGCTGCTTCCGGGTCCATGAGCAAAGGGTTTCTCATAACTTCACAGTTATGCCTGTCCCGGTATCCCATCCACATCCTGTCCGCATTTTCCTGGTTCCAGTAAAGTGAAGCGCTGGTACCGTTTATCTCAAAGTTCAGGTAACATTTCCTGCCGGCACTTACTTCCGAAACATGAAAAACACCATGTACACCGTTGTCCATTTTGAATAAAACAGCACCATAATCCTCAGTGGTTATTTCAACTTCTTCATAATCCGTATTTATGTTCTTTGAAAATGTCTCTACCTGGCCCTTTGGTTTTTTCCTAACCGGTATTGTGGTCAGCAGGTCGGCACACACTTCCGTTATTTTGGCTCCGGTTACCGCCTGTACGGAATCCATCCAATGTGAACCAATGTCCGCTATGCACCTTGACGGACCACTAACTTCAGGGTCAATTCTCCAGTTGTAGTCAGTATCAAAAAGAAGCCAGTCCTGCAGGTATGATCCATGAACAAGTCTTGGCCTGCCTATCTCACCATTTTTTATCTTGTGCTTCATTTCCTGTACCAGCGGGTTCATCCGGTAGTTGAAATTAACACCATGAACAGTTTGCGGGTATTCCTTTAAAAGCTCAAGCATCTTTACTGACTCCCTGCTGTTTCTTGCAAGAGGCTTTTCCGAGAAAACATGCTTGCCGGACTTTATTATCTTTTCGTTAATGGTCAAGTGCAGATTGTTGGGTGTGCAGTTGTGTACAACATCTATCTCGTCATCCTCCAACAGTTCCTCCACTGCCCTGTAGCACTTTGGTATGTTGTACTGTTCTGCCTTTTTTTGGGCAAGTTCATAATTTACGTCTGCAACCGCAACAAGTTCGGCAAACCCGATCCTTCTTACCGCTTCTATGTGACTTGCACCGATAAAACCCATTCCAATTATACCGGTTTTTACGGGTTTCATTAACAAACACCTTCCTTTTTAATTATAGTTGCTGTTTCCTGCCCTTAAGATATGCAAGAACATCCTTTATTGACTGTTGGTCATCATAAGTTGTCCAGTACTCCAGTCCGAAGTACCTGTCATAATCAGTATTTTCTATCGCTTTAAGAACATTAGGGTAGTCACTTTCCCCATTGAAATGCTCGTTTCTTCCAGGAACTCCCGCCGAATGGAAGTGTCCTATGAAGTCGATGTTCTTTTTAATATTTTCAATTATATTACCTTCCATTATCTGCATATGATATACGTCATATAAAAGCTTAATATTATCGCAGTTTACACTCTTGATTATTTCAAATCCCAGATATGAGGAATCAAGATAGTAGCCCTTATGATCTATAAGGGAATTGAGCGCTTCAACATTTATTGTCACACCCTCTTTTACCGCAATCTCCCCCAATCGCTTAAGGTTTTCAATGAGGATGTTTTTTTGTGTGTCCATCCTGGACTCAATATCCCCTGCCAGCGCTATAAGGGAGTTGCACCCCATCTGCTTTGCCATTAGTATTGACTTTTCAGTATTTTCAACCACACTGTCAGCACAATCGTTTATTCTTTTGTTCCATGGGTCATTCAAAGTACATATTGATACTGAAATATTGTTTTTTGCCGCTACTTCTCCTATTTTTACCGTATCCCTTTCCCCGGGGTCCCAGAATTCTACTGCCTTAAAACCCAGTTGGGAAGCAATCTTTATCCTGTCATAAAAATCCACGTCTGTTAAAACCGGTTCAATACATAATGAATACTTCAACACAATTATCCCTCCTTATGCTAACTCTGCCGCCACTTTATTTATTCCCTTTGAAATCATGTCACATTCTTCCAATGTAAGCTGGGAAGGAATATCCAGATGAACGACTCTTGACAGGTATTCCAGTGTATTTGGATTCATATCTGCGGAGTATTTCACTTCTTCACCTTTGTGAAAGGGGCAAGTCCATGGACATCCTTTTGGAGTGGGAGTTTTCTTCTCAATAACATGATTCCAGTGAGCATAAATGTGCCAGTCGGGTATGCCTGAATTATATACGCCTGTTGCGTCAACCCCTTCAGCCTGGAGTGCCTGTACAAATTTATTAACTTTTGATGAATCACGAAGATAGAACATGAGACAGATGCCCACATCGCCTTGAGAGTCATTTACAGGCCTTACTTTGATACCCTCAGTGCCCTTGATTCCCTCTAATATTCTTGCCTGGTTCCTTCTCATAAGAGACAACAGTTTGTCAAGTCTGGAAAGCTGGGCCAGCATAACCGCCCCTGTTATTTCACTCATCCTGAAATTCATACCGCAAAAGAGCTCTCCTTCATATCTTTCCTCTGCGAATCTGTCAGGTCTCCAGCATGCTGCAGTATCATGAAAACTCATACACCTGTCATATGTTTTTTTATCATCTGCAATCACCATGCCCCCTTCGCCGGCAGTTATTATCTTGTGGTACTGGAATGAAAAGCATCCACAGTTACCGAATGTACCGAGGTATTTACCTTTAAAGGTACCTCCCACTGCCTGTGCCACATCCTCAATCACCCTGAGATTGTGCTTTTCGGCCAGTGCCATGATTTTGTCCATATCACAGGGTACTCCACGCATATGAACCACAACCAGAGCCTTGGTGGAAGGTGTGATTTTTTTCTCCACATCATCCGGGTCAATAGTCAGGGTTTCATCCACCTCCGTAATTACCGGTATTGCTTTTGCTGCTACAACTGCTGCACAGGATGCAAAAAATGTATATCCCGGTACGATTACCTCATCTCCCGGTCCGATGCCGCATGCTACCAAAGCTGTTATCAGGGCAGATGTGCATGAATTTACTGCAAGTGCATTTTTTGCACCCACTTTTTCAGCGAATTTTTTTTCAAACTCCCTTACCTTTGAAGGATACTTTTCAGGTCCGTAATACCTGAAAAGATACTTTCTGTTGATTGCCTCAATGACCTCCCTTTTTTCCTCCTCTCCAATTTCCAAACCTCCCGGGTACATGGGGTGGTTTGGAGTTGTCTTAGCCTTAGGTCCACCATTGATTGCCAGTTTTTCAGCCATTTTAGAATACCCCTTTTAAATTAATATTTTTTATATAATGCTCTTAATTTTTTATAATACAGGTTCTTTGTGTGAATCATAACGTTCTTTCTTGTTTAAGTCTGCTCTTAACTAAATGCATTTAGTTATGCTGAAAAAATATATGCCCAAACAATATCGAAGAACCCATTACACCAAACACTAACACGTAAATGTTGTTTTGTCAATGGTTTTAGTTGAGCGAATTTGATTTTTTATTCTTTTCGTATATATATACGTTTAAAAAAAACAGTCCAGGGGCAAAAGTCTTTTCTGCGACGGACAGAGGAAAAGCGCTGAAAAATGCTGATTATGTAATATCTACATTTCAGAAATGTGGAAAAGACACCTGTCACATGGCAACCGCATTTACCCGGAATATCAGCAATGCAAAATCAGGCCAGAAATTTCATAGCAGCAGTAGTGTGGAAAAAACTGTACCCTGTAATGCAAAAGAAGCAGTAGAAGACCTTAAGATAGCAAGGCACTATATCGCATTACTTAACAAAGAAGAAAGTTAAACAATCTCTCCCCCATGATTATATGATTTTGGTGAGTGCGCACCATGAGTCTGACAGCGGCAGGACTTAATATCCTTTTGCCATCATATTTGATTAACATTTTTACCCTCTTCAATTAAAGAGCTTACCAATTCCTTCACAGAAACGATTTTTTCAGCTCTATAAGCATTTTCACCTGCGAAAGCAAATCCATCCTTCATTTTTCCTTTTTTTGCGTTTAACAATGCAAGAGCAATGCAATAGGGACTAGACTTGCATTCACATGTTATAATACAGTGATATGGGCACTTATATGGTTTTTTACTGCCTGCATTCACGTCATGCAAAAACTTGTTTACAATTGCTCTGCCTGGCATACCAAGCGGGCTCTCTATGATCCCAATATCTTCTTTTTTACAATTAATATAGGTTTTTTTAAATTCCAAAGACGCATCGCATTCCTCTGTTGTTACAAAGCGTGTTGACATCTGCACACCTGAAGCCCCAAGCTGAATAAACTTATTAATATCCTGTCCGGTATATATACCACCTGCTGCAATAACCGGAACAGGCTTAGCTGCGCTGGCTTCTATTCTCACAGCTTCATTGATAGTTTCGGAAATCAATTTCTCAAGTTTATATTCGTCATTTTCAATCTGCACACTTTTAAATCCCAGATGTCCTCCCGCCTTAGGGCCTTCTACTACAATTGCATCAGGAACATAATTGTATTTTTTCAGCCATCTTTTTGCAATAAGCCCTGCTGTTCTTGCAGAAGACACTATTGGAACCAGCTTTGTATTACTTGACTTTGTTATAAATGATGGTAAATTAAGTGGAGGACCGGCCCCGGAGAAAATAATATCTATTTTCTCTTCTATTGCGGTTTTCACCATGTCAGAAAAATTCGTTAAGGCAACCATGATATTTACACCAAGAATTCCATTGGTTAGTTTTCGAGCTTTCCTTATTTCACTTCTAAGTGCTCTGATATTAGCCTCAAGAAAGTTAGTTGAAAAATCTGGTTCCATCATACCAATACCAGCAGCGGAAATAACTCCTATTCCACCTTCAATGGCTACTGCAGAAGCCAGCCCGCTTAATGAAATCCCAATTCCCATACCACCCTGAACTATTGGCAGCTTTGCCTTTAACTCACCTATATTTAAGCTCTTCCCATTCCAAGATAACATTCCACATCTCCTCGTAATTTTTTATTGTGTTAAATATCGTATTGCATTTTTATGTTAAAGCCCCGGCTGTTTTAAATTGTTCCAACACCCCTTAGCGATTGCAACAAAATTTTAAGTGTTAATTAATCATTGTTAAGCCTTGAAGCAAAACCTTTATTCTAAACAAGAAGAATATATCTACTGTTTTGCAACTACTCCATTATATCAAAAATATAATAATCATCCAGATAATTATAAACTTCTTCTTTCGTATCAACCCCTTTAAAAGCTCAACCATCGCTTCTTCAATCTTCTTTACTTCTATTTTCTCTCCTTGATATACTTAATATCGACCATTTTTAGCATCCTTTCCATACCCCATTAGTTTTTGTTTGCTAACTAACTAAACTTCTACCGGCTGCAAGCGGGTTTAATTTTGCTCTATTCCAAAGTTATCTTCCTTTTCAAACTCCTCAATCTTTCCTTGTATCTTTATATATTATACTGTACTACCCTGCTTATTGATATAAACGGTAGTATCAATATCAACATATGCATACGCACACGGTCTTTTGCCAAATGTCCTCTTATTGTTTTTCACCCCTGCCACCTCAGTACTATTCTAACTCAAGTTGTCGACTAAAGTCGAGTCTTTGTCTTATAACTTGACTGCGTTAATGATAAAACAGCTGAACAAAGACGCTCTCATCCTGGATATAATAAGAGTCTCTTCAAACAATTTACCAACAGGTGTTTTGTCAGCAACAGTTGCAATCTGTTCTGCAAATGCTTTGTTCCGACCTTTTAAAACTTTGCCTCTTATATAATTCCGCTAAATAAGTTTGTTTCTGTTGAGGATATTGACCGGGTGTATCGGTTCAGATATGGAGAAACTGCTGCTGCACCTGGTAAAAACAAATTGTTAGATTTGACAAGCGGCCCCGGAAAGCTCTGCATTGCAATGAATATGACAAGAGAAATGAACAGAGAAGACCTTTGGGGTAACATTCTTTATCTTTACCATGAAAACAGCAGGGAAAATCTTTCGATTTGCGCAGCACGGTTTTTTTATTATGTACTGCGTAGATACCGTGTTTTATCCATTTTATGCATAAGCGGCTCTCTGTTTATATGCCTTTTAATATTTTCAATACACGTTTTCTGAAACCTGTTTAACACTCCACGCCTTTCAGGCCACCATACCTTGGAGTTACTGTGACATGTAAGTATAAGGTTATCCCATTTGCGAGCCGGGTGGCCCGGAGGCAGTCTGTCACTGTCAGCCAACACATCCAGCCCGGCTCTTAACCTTCCTTTCTCCAACTCCTTGAATAATGCATTCTGGTCAATGATATCCCCTCTTGCTGTATTTATAATTATCCCATTGTCAGGAAGAATTGCCAGCAGCTCAGCGTTTACAGACTCCTTTGTTTCATCGCTTAACCCCGCATGTATTGCAATTGCTTCGGATTTTTCAAAAAGCTCTCTTAGACTTGACACCTTCGTACAGTAGTCTGGTATATTATCCACGTAAGGATCAAAAACACGCTGCACAGCTCCGAATACATTGAGGATTTCTGCAAAACGACGTCCTATTACGCCAAAACCATACAGGCCAACATTAAGGTTTTCAAGGGATCCGGAAGTCATCTGGTGTGTCTCCAGCCCCCATTTGTGATTTCTGACAATCATGATTTTCAAATGCAGATCTTTCACCACTGCAAGCAGCAGACACACAGCACTTTCTGCGACTCTGTACGCAGGAGCATCTCCCCAATTAGTTACAGGTATTCCTGCCTCTATTATTTCAATTGGTATGTATTTTTTCACTGTACCTGTAATATTGCAAATGTACGAAAGCCTTCCCCTGTCTTTGGCTACTTCTGCAGGTACAGGAACAGCATTCCACATGGTGAGCAGGATGTCAGTATCTCTTATCATATCAACTCTTTTGCCTTTAGGAATTTTGTCTCCATCAAAAACAACCGTCAACTCACCAAATTGTTCCAGAGCTTCCCTGAACGCTCCCGATATCAGCATATTCACTTCTTTGTCACCAATGAACAACAACTTTTTCACAATGATCATCTCCTATCGTATAATAGAAGTAAACCTGTCCTCTTTGATTTATTTTTGAGTCACAGGGGACAGACACCATGACTCATTTAATCATCATAACATTTTTTGCCCATACATTGCCTCTTCCGCATATAACTACTCTGACCTCTACAGCTGTTGCATTATAAGGGGAAACAGCTTCAAAACTGTCTTCCTGCCAGTCAGTATCACCCGTAAAAAGGCTGCCTTTGGGAGCCCTGGCTGCATCCTCCACCAGGCCTCCAAAAGCGTCCTGAAAGGCCATCTGAAGATATGCAAAGCTGCCTTCTGCAAGCCCCTGGGTTTTAAGCCTTCCTGCAAGACTTATGCTTTGTCCGCCTTTTACCGCAACTACCTGCTGGAGGCACAGGGCACCCGGTCTGTCAAACTCAAGTCCCGGACATGGACGGGGCTTTTCACTTTCATCCCAGATAACCTTTCCTCCCCCTTCAGAAAACCTGTTGAACAGTATCCAGCCTTCAGGGCATCCATCTTCTCTTCTTGTCTTGAAGAAGCCGTTTGTAAGCTTATCATGTATTACATTTGGATTAACATAGTTTTTAAACATCCAGAATATGTTCCCATATCGGTCAACTTCAACCACTTGATGGTGCTGCTGGTCTGAAATCAATACATTTCCGTTTTCCAGCATATCTGCATCGTAAAAGTTGGCAAAATAAGGTACCTTGTACTCCCAAACTATATTTCCCTCAGTGTTTACCTCAATTATCCGGCTGTTTTTGGAATCAGCTATAAGTGTGTTGCCGTTGTCAAGCCGGTCTGCATCTCTGGGCCAGTCAAGCATTTTGTCCGTCCCGTCGCCGTACTGCCAAACAATCTCTGTTTCCCGGTTCACTTCAATTATTCTCTTACCATCAGAATCAGCAATCAAAACGTTACCGTTTTTAAGCAAATCACAATTATGAGGATGCTTTATTCCCTTATTATACACCCAGATAACACTCCCGTCACGGTCAGTTACTACACACCTGTCGTTGTTTCTGTCAGTTATTATAAATGTACCATCAGAAAGCAGGTGCACATCGTTGGGATAATGAAGGTGTGTACCGTCAGAAAGCCTGCCTGTACCATTTCCCCAGTTATCAGAAGTGAAAACAATTTTTCCCTCCGGACAGACTTCAATTATTCTATTATTTGTTGTATCGCTTATCAATGAATTTCCATTACCAAGACGCTTCGCACTATGGGCAAATTTGAGCCCTTTACTGTAATGCCATACAATCTGACCTGCTGGTGTGACTTCCATGACCTCGCTCCCATACCCGGCTTCATCACCTGCATCAGTAATTAATGTATTTCCATTTTCTAATCTTTCAACATCACAGGGAAATTCGAGTATCCCTTTTCTATTATTATTCATTCAACCATCCCCTTTAGTCCTACGCTCCCTCTTTCAGTTACAAGCTCCCTTCGATCTGTCTTCTGTATCCTATCTCAGCTCACACACCTGTTCTCTGTTCCCTGTATCACATATACCCAAGTTCCCTCAGTTTCTTCATAAGCCCTTCCTTATCCTGCCTTCTGCCACCTCTTTCACTGGTATTCTCAAGATCCTGTTCCCACGCAGGCACGTCACAGGTTTTACTGGTGGTAACTCTTGCTCCCAAAGACCTGTAACCTTCTTTATATAAAGAACATATTGGAATATCATATTGGAAATGTGCGTCCCAGACATCTCGTTCGGTAAAATGAAGAATAGGACAGAGTCTCATGTGCTCAGTACTGTACTCAGTTGCCTGCCTTGGACTGAAATACTTCTCTTCTGCTCTTGCCCCCTGCTCATCCCAGCGGATTCCTTCAAAAAATGCTTTTACATTGTTTTCTTCAAGATACATGTTGAGTGCAACTGTCTTCATAAGATGATTGCCCACAAAGGACTCAGGTTCGTAAGGAAATTCCTCTTCTTCATAGCCCAGTCTCTCAACTTCTCTTCTGTTCCTTTCATTAAGGTCCTTTACCTGTACCATCTTACCCAGTTCATTACCAGCCGCATCAGATACATCATGATTATGTACACAGGTAACCTCTACGCCATATTTCTTAGCTGTTTTACTGATGAATTCACTTACTTCGTCAAACATGTCTCCCTCATCTATACAGAAACATTGAGGCATTTGAATTCCTTCTTCCTGACATGCCTGATAAACAATTTCCAGTACCAGTGTGCTATCCTTTCCACCTGTCCATGCAATTGCTACATCCTTTGAATCGTACTTCTCAAAAGCTTCCTTTACCTTTTTCTTTGAATCATTCATCTTCTTTTCAATTAATTCTTTCTTTGTCATTATCATAGACCCCCTTCGGCTTTTTTGTTTATGAAGAATTTCAAGCTTGCTGTCAGTGTTAAAAACATTGATATATTAATAATACGGTAAACACTTTACTTTTTGAATATATTAATTTATCATATATTTATAAATTATTTCATATAGATGGGACTGGCAATAATGGGTCAATATGAAATCTGGCAGTTGAAACCTGAAATAAACTTCTACATACATCATGAGAATCTGGAGACATTTGTTAAGCCTATAACACAAGTCCCTCACTGGACACTCATGATTATAAGGTCGGGTTCTTTTTTATATGATTTTGAAAACTTAAATGGGAAAATATCAGGAGAATGCTTTTTCCTATGTCCCCCTTATAAAAAACTTGAGAGAAAAATCATCAATCCTATGACATTTGACTATATGAGACTTGATTTCATTTATCCCGATGGTACCAATGCAAACCTGTTCAACAAAATACCCTCCGGGATCATCAAAATTTCAAGTGCCCGCAGAGTATATGCAAACTCATCATATCTCCAGCACCTGTCTACCAGGCACGATGCGTTCAGCAGGCACTGGATGAACCACATAGCATCCGAACTTTGGTATATCTGCTGTGCAGAGACTTCGGGAGTCAGTATATCCTTTGATATGCAGTCTTCAGATACTTTGATGAACAATTCCGTTGACTTGATGAAGAAACTCGCTCCCAAAAGGATAGACATAAAATCCGTAGCTGACATGGTGGGACTAAGTCCCGTCCAATTCACCAGAAGGTTCAAGGCAGCTTTCAACATGAAACCTTCTGAATACCTTACTACTTTGCGTATTCAATTGATTCAGAGGCTGCTGTTTGAAACAGATCTGACTTTGTCTCAGATTGCTGACAAGGTTGGATATCAGAACGAGTACTATTTAAGTAAGGTGTTTACAGACAAAGTTGCAATCAATCCCTCGGCATATAGGAAACTTCACATGCTATGACATCATGCCGCCTCCTCATACATAGAATTCTGAGAATCATTTGCTATACGAATGTGGTTGTTCAGCACATTTATCGTAAAACACAACATCGGTGTTCTAATTTCACCTTAAATCACCCGATATCTGTCTCTATTTTATGGGTGCGAAATGCAGGTTATATCCTTTACTTGAACAACCCCTTCATCTTCCATGTAACATTTTGCAATAAGATTTGAGTTATCTACATGTGCTTTTATATAGATTTTTTTACCCTCATATCTTATTTCATCAAAAAGAGCTTTTGAAGCTGTAACAAATTTTCTGACATCTCCTATAACAGCCATTCCCGATATTAAAGGAGAAATTACCATGTATGCATAATCTCCATCTGATAACGTCCCACTGATTATCTCATTTTTTTTGACTACTGTGGTACTTTCTGTTCTGTAATTATATATCACATACTCTTCTGCGGGTCGTTGTTCTATCTCGTCAATCGCAAACCTGTATCCAACTGTCCTGCCTTCCTTGTTGCAGTTTATTGCCTGTATATAAAATATCCTTCCAAAATGATATTGATTATAAGCAAAATTCACCAGTGCCTCTTTGGCATTTTCACTGTAAGGGCTTGCTAAAAAACATCTGTCCAAAGGAACTGCAGGATTATCAGGTTTTACAACAACACCTGAATCAGTGATACATCTGAATATCAATTCCTTGTTCTCGTTACCGGCAAAATCTCCAAGAGCCAATATACCGCAGCTCATACAAATCAAAATGAATTCAAGCTCTGAATTCGATTTCAAATGACCCGTACCTGTATTATTTGAATGTCTGTTGTCAAAGAAGGGATATTTACCAAGGGCTGTTGCAAATCTGCCCGCAAATGTATTCCACCACCATCTCTCTGCTCCCTCACATCCCTTGTGATTTGAATCTGCCGATGTCCTGAGGGTTGTTACTGCCTGCAATGTCACTGACTCCATAAGTATATGGGGCGTTGCCATGCAAAACTGTATAGTCTTGTGAGGCACAACATTATTATCTGCCTTACTTTCAAGTGCCGCATCATTCATGCCTTTAAAAAACTCATGTGCGCCTTTCAATGTCTTCATTGACCTGTTACCAAACAATATGTGATTGAGCCAGTCATGTTCAAGGCACACAAGTCCCCACTCAGGCTGATTGATTACATATTTAAAAAACTCCTTTGTTTGTTCATATCCAGCAGGTACAGCGTGTTTATCAATATCAAAATCAAACTGTCTTACAGGAGGGTCTGAGTTTTCATTTCCATTAATATATTCACTTTGAGGAGATATATGCTTGAAGTGAGCAATAAAGGGTTTGCCTGCATTTTTCTGCAGCCCTTCAATGCCTTGTTCCGGGAAAAGCACTGCTTCTGTTGTTGTCAGGTCATTTTTATTTGGCGCATTGTAGTTTTTACATTTAACACTTTCCTTTGGTAGCCATCTTTTTATGAAGCCGTGATATTCTCCGTCCCGATGGTACCACCATGAATCAAGTTGATATGCTCCAACCGGCAGGCCTGTTTTCCTGTGATGACTGAACAGATGCAGAAGGGTTTCCCCGTAAGTTTTACCTTGTTCTGTATTGTACCAGTATGCTGCTCCTGCATCAGTCCAGTAATTAAGATACTTAAGAGAAGCATCTCCATATTTGTCTATTTTACAGACATCTGACAAGCTGACAAGTGCATTCCCCCAATTGTCAATTGTGGCGTTTACTCCTTTTCCATATGAGATAAGAGTCTTGAACACCGTACCTTTTGGAATAGCGGTAACACAAGGTGCTATGCCGCATGCAGCAGTCTGATTCTTATCATCCACTGCTACGGTACCCACAACATAATGATTTCCTGGAGATATTACCATGGTATAATAATTATTGTCCATAAGAACCAATGGTACATTCCTTCCATATTGCCCTGTCCTTGTAATATTCCCAAACGCAAACAGAGGCCTGAAAAAAGTGCGCTCATTATCCAGAGTCAGTAAATGCAGATCGCTTTTTGCATCTTTAATGTTAAAGTGCGGAAATGCTACATTGGGTATCCCATTCAGGTCATCTCCGCTTTCTTTGGAATGATAATCATCACAGAATTCGTGTTCAAACATTATATGATTTTCTTCATACAGTCTGATTCTGGCGGTTATAGTCTTTTTCTGTCCATTAGACACCTCAAGTTCCATGGTCAGTTCATCATACTTTCCCAGCTTGTCCTCCGATGAGCTTTTTTTAATTTTGGATACAAGCTGCCCTTCCATATTATTAATAACAGCTTTACCTTCGGAGCCTATCCATTTTTCTCTGTTATATTCAATGCTAAATCTCCCGGTGTATTCATTCATACATATGTTTATACCGTTATTATTCTTTAGTATTAATTTCATTTTAAGCAGTCTTCCCTCCATTTTTCCTCAATAATCATTTTCTTTCCCATTCAGCGTGTTTGAAGTGTCCCAGGGTCTCCTTGAAATAGTTAAGGCCTATCTGTTCAATGGTAGTACCCTCTGAACCAAAAAGGCCTTTCAAATCAAATCTTCAGCTATTCGTCCTTTGTACAAAATTTCTACTCCCCTTTGTTTGGTTCAGGGTATTAACTATTACAATTATACCTAATACGGGGCTGTAATAATATAGGCAATTATATGTGAAAAGGTGTGTTTATCTAACACCCATACTTTATAACTGCCTGTTGTTCTGACATGAATGCTAAAAGTCATCTCCGGACTGTAGCTTTCAAGTACATCTGAATGCACCTTTAACAATAATAGTGTAGGTTCCATCTGAAGAAATGTAATTGCTTAAATCAACAGTAACTGTCTCGTTAACAGATATTGCATAGTCATATTCGCCTGATATTTCTGGAAGATTATATTTCGAGGGGTATCAAATTGCTCCTTCACAGTAAGTCCGTATTTTAAACGCTGACCTTATCCATGCGACCACAGCAGTGTTATTCTGTTTAGACTGTCTGAGAGGGGGTAAATGTAGGTAAACAAAAAAGTAAAGGGGTTAAAAATCCATGACTGAATTGAGAGAACTGTACAAGTGCAATATATGTGGAAATGTTACAGAGGTGGTACATGAAGGTGCACCCGCTTTGGTTTGCTGTGGCGAGGATATGGAAAAACTCGAGGCCAAAACAAAGGACAAGAGCAATGAAAAGCATGTCCCGGTCATATCGGAAATTGAAAACGGGATATTGGTCAAAGTGGGGGAAATAGAGCATCCAATGGAAGACAGGCACTATATCAAATTCATTGAGGTTCTGACTGATGACAAAGTACTGCGCAGGGAGCTCAAACCGGGTGACAAGCCTGAAGCAGCGTTCAGCGTAGGAAAAGCTGACGTGGTTTCGGCAAGAGAGTATTGCACCATTCACAACCTGTGGGAAAGCAAATAAATGAACAGAGGGATTGACATCATGAAATCCATCAGCAAAATAGAAATATACAGCAGGGACTGGTGTCCCTTCTGCAGAAAGGCAAAAGCATTCTTCAGCAGCAAAGGATTGTCATTTGACGAATATGACATAGTATCTGAAGATATGCGGGCGGAAATGGTGAAAAGAAGCGGGGGCAGAAAAACTGTCCCCCAGGTTTTTATCAACGGAAAGCATATAGGCGGGTACGACGACCTGATAGAAATGGAAACCTCGGGCAGACTGGGCGATTTACTCAACGTGAAGAGTAAGCAGTACGACAATCGGACTTGGGACCTTGTTATAGTCGGTGCCGGTCCGGCTGGAGTTACAGCAGCTGTTTATGCCGCCAGGGCTGGAATTGACCTGCTTTTGCTGTCCACCTCCATGGGCGGGCAGGTACTGGAAACCGACAGTGTTGAGAACTACATTCCCCATTTTGGAGTAAGCGGCGCCGAATTAATGGAAAAATTCTGGAGACATGCAAACAGGTATGACATATCCTCAATAATCGGTGAGAGAGTCAATAAAATACTTAGCGATGATGGAGTTCACATGCTACAAACAGACAGCGGAAAACTGTTCAGGTCGAAAGCTGTCATAATTGCAAGCGGTACACATAAACGCAATCTTGGTGTTCCGGGGGAAAACAAATTCAAGGGAAAGGGCGTTCATTACTGCAGCATATGTGACGGTTACCTGTACGCAGGAAAACCTGTTGCCGTTGCAGGCGGAGGGAATTCCGGAATGGAAGCTGCAATCGATATGGCCAGGCTTGCATCCCGGGTTTCGCTCATAGAAATATATGACAGCCTTACAGGAGACAAACACCTGCAAAAAAAAGTGCATAATACTGAAAACATTGAAGTTTTAACGTCATATGCCGTAAAAGAGGTAACGGGTAATGACACGGTGAAATCCGTGGTTTTACGGCACAGGGATACCGGAAAGCAAAAAGAGCTTGATGTTTCGGCTGTTTTTGTGGAAATCGGTCTTGTACCCAATTCGGGTTTTTGCAGTGATTTGGTCAAGTCCAATGAAAATAATGAAATAATAATCAATGAAAACAATGAGACAAATGTGGATGGAATATTTGCGGCCGGAGATGTAACCAGTATAAGGTACAAGCAAATTGTTACGGCTTCTGCGGAAGGGGCAAAGGCTGCATTGAGCGTAAACGAGTATTCTGGCAGGTCGAAAACACAGGATTGACCAATTTCCTGGGTGGAAGGACTTCT
This sequence comes from uncultured Eubacteriales bacterium, assembly GCA_964471145.1. Classification (GTDB taxonomy): domain Bacteria; phylum Bacillota; class Clostridia; order Acetivibrionales; family STF1-152; genus CAYYGK01. Next base: position 17,799 of record CAYYGK010000029.1, read on the forward strand.
CTTGTTATGGGCTCAAGCAGGGGGTTGGGCAGGTATTGTTTTTTTAAGTCCTTTGGCCTGCATCACCGCCGCCTATCTGTTATGATGGTCATTCTTTCGCATGAACAGGGTAATAATGCCCGGAATTTCACCTTGATACTCAAATTCTA
>CAYYGK010000030.1:0-17736 GCA_964471145.1 uncultured Eubacteriales bacterium
AGGATACAAAGGCACAGATGATGTCATTCGGGCGTACTGTGCCGCCTGTTAAGACAATGCTTGTTAACATGCTCATATCTGTGACTGCTATACTTGCAGGTATGCTGATAGCCATCAGCATTGTGGAAGAGAAAGCTGACAACACGATAAGTGCAGTGAATGTTACGCCCATTTCTCAAACAGGGTTTGTAGTGGGCAAAAGTCTTCTTGGTGGTCTGGTTGCAATGCTGGGCATAATTATAGCATTGTTTATCACGGGATACTCGGATATCAACTGGTTTATGATCATTATGGTAGGGTTGTCATCAATGATTCTTGCACTGATTATAGGGTTTCTGCAGGGGCTATCAAGCAGTGATCTTATAGAAGCGGCTGCAAATGTAAAAATGGTAATGCTGCCGGTGGCAGGTTCTGTAGCAGGGTATGAGCTGCTGGCAGACAACTGGCAGTGGACAATGTACTGGAGTCCCTTCTACTGGGCATACAAGGCGAATATGATGATACTGTCAAAGACAGCTGACTGGCCAACCGTTCTGTTGTGTACGGGGATGGTTGTTGCATTGTCAATGGCGGTTTATTTTATTTCAGTACCGGCTATCAGAAAAGGGCTAAGCTGATATCCGGTATACAAAAAAAGAAAGGGGTTTTAAAAATGGGAACCGGTTATCTGCTTGGAGGAATTGCATGTGTTTTGTATGCTGTGATAGTAGGAGGCCTGGGGGGATTAAAGAAATCTCCTGCACTGCTTAAAATGGTAAAACTGAAGCTTGGCAAAAACATGAGTGATAAGACAGCGGCCACCATTTGCATTGTAATGGCTTTAACTATACTGGCCGTTGGGTTATTCCTTTTTGTTTTTGGTGCTTTAAAGACATGAATAACTGACTGGACCGGAAACGGTAAATACTCAAAAAACGGGCATGGGGCACAAAAGTGCTCTCACTGCCCATTTTTGATGTGATATGATGAAACAGTGTTAGCAGTTCACAAAAGACAGAGCAAATGATATAATATGAAGAAATACAGGCAGCACTAAGAGAGGAGAGGGTTGTTTTTTTGAGTTCCAGGGAAATGGTAGACAGGATTATTGACGGTTTGGACGGAAAGAAGGCCAGGGATATTGAGGTCATTGATATTGAGGGACTCACTATACTGGCTGATTATTTTGTCATATGCAGCGGAACTTCTGCAAGGCATGTAAGAACTCTTGCGGACGCAGTGGAGGAAAAGCTTGAGCAGGAAGGCATAAAAAAGCTGCACAGTGAAGGATATGACAGCGCAGGATGGATTCTGCTGGATTACGGCAGTGTGATTGTTCATATCTTCAGGGAGGAGCAGAGGAGCTATTACAATATTGAACGGCTGTGGTCCGATGGAGTGATGGTTTCTGTCGACAGATAGCAGCTTATGAAATATATATTGGCTGGAAAGGAATGTGTAATATGAAAGAATATAATCCCAAGACAATAGAGGCAAAATGGCAGGAGATCTGGGATAGTGAACAAACATTCAGTGCGCAGATGGACAGGACAAGACCCAAGTATTATCCGCTTATAGAGTTTCCGTATCCCTCAGGCCAGGGTCTGCATGTAGGACACCCCAGGCCGTATACCGCTCTTGATATAGTTGCGCGCAAAAGGAGACTGGAGGGATACAATGTCCTGTTTCCGATAGGCTGGGATGCTTTCGGGCTTCCTACCGAAAACTATGCTATAAAGAACAGGATACATCCCAGAAAGGTTACGGAGCAGAACATAAAGAAGTTTAAGGCCCAGCTAAAATCGTTAGGGTATTCATTTGACTGGTCAAGGGAAGTGAACACCACCGATCCCGGGTATTACAAGTGGACACAGTGGATATTTTTGAAACTTTTCGAAAAGGGGCTTGCCTACAAGGCTGAGATACCTATTAACTGGTGTACCGACTGCAAGGTGGGGCTGGCAAATGAAGAGGTAGTGAACGGAGTATGTGAAAGGTGCGGAAGCGAGGTAGTAAGAAGGGTCAAAAGCCAGTGGATGCTGAAAATCACCGAGTATGCCGAAAAACTGCTTGAAGACCTTGATGCCGTTGATTACATCGACAGGGTAAAAGTACAGCAGAAGAACTGGATAGGAAGGTCCGAGGGTGCAGATGTGGATTTTGGGATTTCAGGAACGTCCAGGGTACTCCAGGTATACACAACAAGGCCCGATACGTTGTTTGGTGCTACATACATGGTTATTTCACCGGAGCATCCGGTAATTGACGAACTGACAGGCCACATAAGCAACATAGATGAAGTGAATTCCTACAGGGAGTTTGCGGCACGCAAATCAGATTTTGAGCGGACCGAACTTGTAAAAGAAAAGACAGGGGTTGAGATATCAGGAATAAAGGCTGTAAACCCGGTAAATAAAAAAGAAATTCCAGTCTGGGTTTCAGACTATGTACTGATGACATACGGTACGGGGGCCATTATGGCGGTACCAGGGCATGACACCAGGGATTTTGAGTTTGCACGCAAGTTTAACCTCCCTGTTGTTGAGGTGGTAAAGGGAGGAAATACTGAAAAAGAGGCTTTTACTGATATACAGACAGGTACAATGGTCAACTCGCAGTTCCTTGACGGCATGGATGTTACAGAGGCAAAGGAGAAGATAACCGGCTGGCTGGAGGAAAAGGGAATAGGAAAAAGAAAAGTAAACTACAAACTCAGGGACTGGGTATTTTCAAGGCAGAGATACTGGGGAGAGCCTATACCACTGGTCTACTGCCGGAAATGTGGCTGGACACCGGTGCCATTTGAGGAACTCCCTGTGCTTCTGCCGGAGGTGGAAAGCTATGAACCTTCCGAAACAGGAGAGTCTCCTCTGGCAAACATAACTGACTGGGTAAATACCCCATGTCCCAGGTGCGGCGGACCCGGCAGGAGAGAAACGGATACAATGCCCCAGTGGGCGGGTTCTTCGTGGTATTTTCTGAGGTACGCAGACCCGGACAACAATAATGAGTTTGCCTCAAAGAACAGCCTGGAGTACTGGATGCCTGTGGACTGGTACAACGGCGGGATGGAGCACACCACGCTGCACCTGCTTTATTCCAGGTTTTGGCATAAGTTTCTTTATGACTGTGGTGAAGTACTCTCACCTGAGCCCTATAAAAAGCGTACATCACATGGTATGATTCTCGGGGCTAACAATGAGAAGATGTCCAAGTCCAGGGGTAATGTTGTCAATCCGGATGAAATGATTGAAGAATTCGGAGCAGATGCCCTCAGAATGTATGAGATGTTTATTGGTGATTTTGAAAAGGCGGTGCCCTGGTCATTTAACGGAATAAAGGGCTGCAGGCGCTTCCTTGACAGGGTATGGAGGCTTATGGAGATGACTGTGGAGGGTGATGCCTATTCAGATGATATGGAAACCTCAATACACAGGACCATCAGGAAGGTAAGCGAGGATTTTGAAAGCATGAAATTCAATACTGCAATAGCCGCACTTATGTCGCTGACAAATGAGTTTTACGGAAAAGGTGAGGTAAACAGGGCTGAAATAAAGACATTTCTAATACTTCTAAACCCCGTATCTCCTCATATTACAGAAGAGATGTGGGAGAGCCTTGGATTTTGCGGCAGGATAAGCAGCAGCAGCTGGCCGGCATGGGACAGCGAAAAAACCATAGAGGACATGGTGGAGATTGCTATTCAGATAAATGGAAAGGTAAGGGAAAGGATAATGATACCTTCAGGCCTTGACCGCAGTCAAACCTCGGGTATTGCATTGGAGAATGAAAAGGTGAAAAAGCTTGTCGAGGGAAGACAGGCGGTCAAGGTAATTGCGGTGCCTGACAAACTTGTAAATATTGTTGTAAAAGTTGGAAACAAATGATGAAAAAAGCACTGGTGGCACAGTCGGGAGGCCCGTCTCCCGTCATCAATTCTTCACTTTTAGGCGTGATTGAGGGATGCATGTCATACAACAGGCATATACAAAAGGTGTATGCAGGATGGCATGGTATTGAGGGTGTTCTAAAGGAAGAGCTTATTGACATATCAAGGCAGCCTGAGGGGGAAATATCGCTTCTTAAGAGCACACCGGCAGCAGGAGCCGTGGGCACATGCAGATACAAGCTAAAAGAACGTGAGCAGAAAGAGGATTTTGAGAGGATTATTAATGTTTTCATAGCTCATGATATAGGCTATTTCTTTTATATCGGAGGCAATGATTCCATGGACACGGCAAATAAGATTTCCAGGATTGCTCAGGAAAAGGGGCTGGAGCTGACGGTTGCCGGGGTACCCAAGACAATAGACAATGATGTTGGAGATGCGGAATTCTCGATAGTTGACCATACACCCGGGTACGGAAGCGCTGCCAGGTACTGGGCATATGTAACGCAGATTGTAAATGAGGAAAACCTGGGTATGAATGTTTCGGAGTGTGTATCGGTTTTACAGGCAATGGGGAGGAAGACCGGCTTTATAACGGCAGCTTCAAGGCTTGGAGACCCTGAAAGGCAGATGCCCCTGCAGCTTTATATGGCTGAGTCGGGGCACAGCTTAAACACTCTTGCTGATAATGTAAACAATGAACTTAAGCGTTCAGGAAGGTGCATTGTTATTGTTAATGAGGGCTTTGATGTCGGGGGAGTGGGTGAAGCACATGACGGCTTCGGGCATGTGGAATACGGGGCAAGCAGGACCACTGCTGCACAGGCTGTAGTAAATCATCTTAACAGCGTTGGTCTTAAAGCGCGGGGGCAGGCCACGGGACAGGTGCCGGGGGTTTTACAGAGATGTACTTCCATATTTGCCTCCAGGACTGACATCGATGAGGCATACAATGTGGGAAGGGAAGCTGTAAGGATAGCAGTGCAGGACGGAACAGGATGGATGGCAACAATACGCAGAAGGCCTGGACAGGTCTATCGCGCCTTTTATGACAAAGTCAGGCTGGAGAAGGTAGCAAATTCTGAACGGTTTATGCCTGACAGCTGGATTTGCAAAAACGGTACAGATGTAACAGATGAATTTGTAAAATATGCCATGCCGCTTATAGGGGAGGGCTGGCCTGATATAAGGATTGAGAATCGGCTGCAGAGGTTTGCAAGGCTTAAACCCGAATTTGCTGAAAAAAAACTGCCCCCCTACATACCCGTAGGATTCAGGGGGCAGTAGACACTATTCAAAGATATTTAATCCGGTTACATGCAGACTTTATTTTCATGTAATATTTCCTTTCTGACAATATATTGATATAATAGAGTCATAAAAGGCACAAAAATTTTTGGAGATGAGGAATATGTGCAGTACAAAAACTTTAAATGAAATATTATCTATAACAATAAATAAATTTAAAGATATATTTAGCGATTCACTAATAGATGTAATTTTATATGGTTCATATGCCAGAGGTGATTATGATAACGAATCTGACATTGACATTGTAGCTTTGGTAGATATGGATAGAATGGAGCTCAAGAAATATTTTGATGAAGTTGTTCAGTTAAGTTCAGAAATAGATTTGAAATATGGGGTAATGCTTTCACCTTCAGTACTGCCATATAAGGAGTATGAAAAATACAAGAATGACCTCCCATATTACTCAAATATTCAATCGGAAGGAATTGTTTTAAATGCCTGATAAGAATAGAGTGGATTTATCAAAATACAGACTGCAATTAGCAAAAGACAAGAATGATGCTGCTATTATACTTTATAATGAAGGTAAATATCTGGATGCAGTGAACAGGGCCTATTATTCTATATTCAGTAGTATTCGTGCAGTGCTGGCACTGGAAGCTGTAGACTTTAAAAAGCATTCAGGCATAATTTCATATTTCAGACAGAAGTATATCAAGACAGAAATTTTTGAAAAAGAATTTTCTGATGTAATAGGGGCAGCTTTCTTGATGAGAAACCAAAGCGACTATGAAGATTTTTTCATTGTATCAAAAGAGGAAGCAAAGAAACAATGTGATAATGCCTTAAGGTTTTATGAGGAAGTAACAGGGTATTTGAAAAAGATGTGGAATAAAGACTAATGTTTCAGATATCCATGGTAATATGTTTGACATTGATTATTGTTTACCTGTGTAAACATACAAACATCCGTAAACATAGGGATTACAGATCCTGAAAAGTCAGGCTGGAGTATGGATGTAACCGATGAATTTGTAAAATATGCCATGCCGCTTATAGGGGAAGACTGGCCTGATATAAGGATTGAGAATCGGCTGCAGAGGTTTGCAAGGTTCAGGCCCGAATTTACTGAAAAAAAACTGCCCCCCTACATACCCGTAGGATTCAGGGGGCAGTAAACTTCTACTTCTGTTTTTCAGCATACCGCTTTATTTTTCTTGTGGTTGTCTTCTTAAACTCGGTTTGTCTTATCTCAAATCTCTTTATCCTTTTGTAAAGAGGCATGTTTCTGTTAACGGCCTTAACTTCTGAATCGATCAGTTTTTCTATTTCTTCAGGGGTTATGTCCTGTCTGCCCGGATTTTCCTGGATATACTCCATATAGGGTACAATCTGCGCCCAGACGTAGGTGTCATCTGATTCATCATCCTCGGCTCCCCACACCAGCGACTCCATTATATAGGGGCTTTTGTTAAGGTAGGCTTCCACTTCCTCTGGAAAGATGTTCTTCCCGTTCTTTGTAACTATCACGTTTTTTTTGCGGCCTGTAATGGTATAGAAGCCGTCCCTGTCAACCCTGCCCAGATCTCCTGTATAGAGCCATCCGTCCTTCAGGATCTGGTCGGTAGCTTCCCTGTTTTCAAAGTATCCCAGCATGACATTATCACCCTTTGTGACAAGCTCCCCTATACCTTCTGCATTCGGGTTTTCTATTTTAACTTCAACTCCCGGCAGAGGCAGTCCTATGGACTCGTCCCTGAATGCATCTTCACGGTTGCATGTAACTATGGGTGAGCACTCTGTAAGCCCGTACCCCTGGAGCAATTTTATCCCAATGTCCCTGAACCCCTTTGAAACGGCAGGGTCTATTGCTGCGGCACCTGAGACTACAAGCCTGATTCTTCCGCCTACGTTTTCATGTATTGATTTGAAAAGTTTTCTCCTTAGGTCAATGCCAAGGGATCTTAATGCGTTGCTTACCTTTACAACCAACTTAAGCTTTTTATCCAAGCCCTTTTTGGCTGCCTGGTCCCATATCTTCCTGTACATACCTTCCAGTATAAGGGGAACACCAAGCAGTATTGACGGGCATGTCTCCTTAAGATTTTTTCCGATATGCTTCAGGCCTTCGTTGAAAGCAATACAGCATCCGTTGTAAATCATAACCAGGAATCCGCATGTGCACTCATATGTGTGATGGAGAGGGAGTATTGACAGAACAGAGTCACTGCTGTCGATGTACATTGTCTTGCACACCCCCATTATATTTGAACAAAGGTTCCTGTGCGAAAGCATAACTCCTTTGGCAAGGTCGGTGGTTCCTGAAGTAAACAGCAGTACCGAAAGGATTTCAGGGTCAGGTTTGATATCTATGTATGAGCGGTCACCCGACTGAATAAGCCCCTTTCCGTTTTTAATAAGCCTGCTGTATGAAAGAAAGCCTTCCTCATCTTCTTTAAGGTCCATATTGATAAAAAACTCAACAGAGGACAGTTCTTCCTTAAGCTGGTTTACGGTATCATGGTATTTGCCCGAGTAAACCAGCGCCTTTGTCTTTGACCTTGAGAGCAGGTTTTTAAGTTCTACAAGCGGCAGTTCCTTGTCAAGAGGAACAATTACGCCGTTGCCGTTTGCTGCAGCAAGGTAAGTTACACACCATTCATACCTGTTCTCACCCATAACCGCAATATAGTCCTTGTCCAGCCCCATGTTCGTAAAACTTGTTCCCAGGGCGTCAATGTCATCTTTGAATTCCCGGTATGTTATTTTAGAATAATCCTCATCCTCGGTTCTTACGAGAAATGCATTTTTGTCTCCAAAATGCTGCACACTCTGACTGATAAGGTCCTTTAAATCCACTATCTCACGAACTTCAAACAGTTTGCCGATTTTCATCGTCAAGTCCCCCAATGCAATAGTATTTATAATATCATGTTAAAGCGTATGTGATTTTGACCTGGATGCATCTATATTATATATCAAATTTCACTTAAGGTTAAGCCCCCAAAGCTTTTTTGATGATTTAATCTAAGCTATATGCGTTGTAACATAAATCTCTGGCAGTCATATTAAATGTTGAGCTGCCAGTAATTCAATATACTAAATTTAGTATGCGCTGCTCAAATAGGTTTAACAACGCAAATTGTTCACTCTGTATACGCTATTTGACGAATTCGGTTCGAACAAATATAATTATTTCCACAAGGGAGGTATATATCAGTGAAAATAACAGGCAGGCAGCTGTTCCGCAATAACGCAAAAAAAGCTAATATACCCTTTGAAGTTACGATGGAGCTTACATACAGGTGTAACCTGTCATGTGTGCACTGTTATCTCAGGGAAGGCACCGGTGATGAACTTGGCACAGCAGAAATAATTAAAATAATTGACCAACTGAATGATTGCGGTACGCTGCATCTGGTTTTTACTGGAGGGGAACCGCTGCTGAGGGACGATTTTTTTGATATAGCGTTCCATGCAAGGCAAAGGGGTCTTGCACTCACACTGCTGACCAACGGAACACTGATTGATTCGGCAGCGGCTAGGAGGATAAAGAGCCTTGATTTTTATGAGGTTTCAATAAGCCTGTATGGTTTTGATTGTCATGACAGGGTTACCGGTGTAAAAGGCTCTCTGGATAATACTCTAAATGCCATAAAGTATCTTACCGGGGAAGGAACAGCAGTAGATATTAAAACCCCTGTTATGAACTGCAATTACAATGAGATTCCTCAAATCGAAAAATTCTGTGAGCAGAACGGTCTGTCATATTCCCCTAATCCTTCAATTACAATCTGTTCTGACGGTACAAAAGACACACTGGGATTCAGGATGAGTGATAAGGAGCTTGGAAGATATATGTTGAAAAGGGTAAGAGGAGGAGAGAAAATTGGAGGATTCAGGGTGTTCTGCAATACCGGCAGGTCTATGGCTGCTGTTTCACCCTCAGGGGATGTTTTCCCCTGCATAGCGCTAAAAAAGGTGGCAGGAAACCTGAGGGAGAAAAGCTTTTTGGAAATATGGGATCAATCTCCTTACCTTAAGTGGCTCAGGGGACTGGACTTATCCTGTATGGAAGAGTGCTGTGCCTGCAATCTTAAGGAATTCTGCCAGCTGTGTCCTGCTGAGGCACTCGAAGAGGAGGGGGACCTGCTCAGGCCCCATATTGAGGCCTGCAGGATTGCAAAAAAAAGACATAAAATCATACAGCACGAAAGGAGAAATGCTGATGGCTGAAATAAGACAGGGAAGTGTTTTAAAGCGCAACAGGCAGGTGGCATTCCAGGATATTGACAATGAACTGGTGCTCCTGAACCTCTCAAGCGGTGTGTATTACAGCACCACAGGTAAAGTAGGATGCAGGATATGGGAGCTGTGTGACGGCTCAAGAACTGCCGGAGATATCGTATCGATAATCAGCAGGGAATTTTCTGAAGATTCCGATACTGTAACAAAAGACATGTCCCAATTTATATGTGACATGATAAACGAGGGCCTTTTGATTGAAGAAAATCAGCAGTAAAAACAGCATAAAGCAACTGCTTGCCGGCTGCATATTGTATATCCGCACATCAGCCGCAGCATTACGGATATGCTTTATGCTTAAGCTGTTTACATTTGAGCGCCTGCAGAAGATTATCGGAAAGAAACCGGGCAGCAGGAATAAGGACAGCGGAGACACAGACAGAATTATAGAAGCGGTGAAAAAGATAAGCAGCTTAAGGTTATTCGTTATACGGGACAACTGTCTTAAAAGAAGTCTCCTGCTTTATTATTTACTCAAAAAAACAGGTTGCAGAAATATTGTTCTTTACATTGGTGTTATGAAAGAAAACGGTGTGCTTAAAGGGCACGGCTGGGTGGAATATGACGACAGGCTGCTGCTGGATGATGCATGGTTTGTCAGGCAATACAGGGTAATACACAGAATAGGGGCAGAATAATGAATACCGGATTCAGGTCCGTCTATTTAAGAATCGGGAGCGTATTTATAAGGATAGATACAGACAGCAGGTACCTTTTGAAGGCCATTAATGAAAGGTTCGGATGTTTCTTATGCAGTGTTCCGGAAGAGACCTCCAATATTGTTATGAAACTTAAAGGTCTCAAGGAAAACAGTACAATTCCCGAAGAGATCCCATCAGATGCTGTTTGTGTCCATAAGGGCTATACTGCCAGCTACTATAAATGGAAGGACAGATGGTTTTTTGACATAAGTGATACCGGCAGGATGGTAATTGATACTGTTAACAAATCGGTAAATGCCTGGTGCTTTGTAAGCGCATTAAAGGGAAAGTCGTACAGGTTTCAGGATTTCATGTATCCCCTGTTTGAACTGCTAAGGACAGAGAAGACGTACCTTTACCATGCGGCTTCGTTATGTATTGATGACAGCGGACTGATGCTGGCTGGAAAATCGGGACGAGGCAAATCTACTCTTTCTCTTGACCTTTTTTCAAAAGGTTTCGGTTTCATGTCAGATGACAGGTGTTTTCTGGAGAAATCAAAAAAGGGATTTGATTTGTTCGGCTTTATTGAACCGGTACGCTTATTCCCCCGGAATGTGTCACATATACCTTGCCTCCGGGGCATACCTGATAGTCATGATGACGATAAGGTAGAGATAGATATAAGGGATTATTGTTCCGGCGGCTTTGTTGAAAACTGCAGCCTTAACGCAATACTGTTCCCATACTGGGAACCTTCCTCTCAGAGCAGCCTAAAGGCTGTCAGCCAGGCAAAGGCACTGCTTGAACTGCTTCCTCTGACAATGGAATGTGTATTTGAGCATACCTCCAGGGAACATTTCAGCTTCAACTGTGAATTAACCTCCAAAATACCGATGGCAGAATTGATACTGGGGCATGACAGGCAAAACTGGCACAAGCTTGTAAGGAATTTTGTCAACAGCGGGGTGACCGCATGAAAATAGGAGGTTATAACTGTAATATAAGTGGGGAGAGGTGGTACAGGCCGCTTGTGGATTACTGCCTGAACCCTCATATGTTCAATGGCAAGGCAAAGGATGAAGAATCAAAGAAAACACTCCGGGCTGTAGCGGCAAGGAATATGTTTGTACGGAGCGTTTTAAGTAAAGTGCTGGGCGCTTTTGAAAATAGAGATATTAATGTCCTCGTGCTGAAGGGAAGTTATATTGAGCAGATTCTATATCCTTCAGGTATAAGGCCTGTAGGGGATGTAGACCTTTTGATAAAACGAGAACAATCAGAGGCTGTCTGTGAAGCGCTTAAAAAGTTGTCTTTTACAACTGACACCAAGGGCATGCCGCTGTGGATGCAGCAAGATGTTGCAGGCAGGGTTTCGTTCAGGATGGTTATGCATACCGATATACCCCTGGATATACACTACACCCTCGGGCCTTATCCTTATCTTGGAAGGCTTGATACTGCAGAGCTGTGGAATAAGTCATACACGACAGTCATTGCAGGACACTCAACAGCGGTGATGTGCAATGAGCATACACTTGTGCATTTATGCCTTCATATGGTGCACCATGCAGATGAAAACTGGATAGTTTCCGCATGTGACATTGCATCAATAATAAGGTGTGAGAGTTTCACAGTCAACTGGGACATGTTTGCTGATTTAGCCATACGTTTAAAACTTGAGCTGCCAGTGTTACATTCCTTTAAAACCGTGAATAAGATTTTTGGTGTCAGGCCACCTGAAAGAGTAATTGACGTGCTGAAGCCAGGTCATATACCTTTAAGGGAAAGGCTTATTCTCAAACTTTCCATTCATAAACAGGACAAATATGCAGGCTATTTGCTACAGTTTCTGACTACCCCCGGGATAAAAGTAAAGCTTGCATGTCTTTTAAGGGTGCTCTTTCCTTACAGGGGTGTCTTGTCTGAAATCACGGAAGGAAAATCCGGGTTTAAAAGTTATTTATGCTATTATATTAATCTAGTAAAATCCGCATTAACCGTATTCTCCAGCCTTCTGGGAAGGAGGGCATGATGCAGGGTATTATCAGTGCATGCAAGCTGGGCAAGGTGTATACCAACCGCAGCATACCATTTCTAAAAAGCAGAAAAAAGAAAGTGCTTGAAGATATAGACCTGGATGTAGCCAGGGGAGAGAAGTTTGCACTAATCGGGCCCAACGGTTCTGGCAAAACCACATTAATAAAAATATTCTGCGGCTTGGTGCTTCCAACCTCTGGAAGACTGTATATAAAGGGTACGGATGTTGTCAAAAACCCCGGAAGGGCCATACTCTCAACAGGTTTCTGCCTTGACAGCGAGAGGAGCTTCTATTACAGACTGTCTGGCAGAAAGAACCTGATGTTCTTTGCCGCATTAAACAGGCTGAATTCATCAGAGGCAAAGCACAGGGTGGATGAATTAATAACTGAACTTGATATGGGCCATTTTGCGGACAGGCTTTTCATGCAGTATTCATCGGGGCAAAAGCAGAGACTTGCACTGGCAAGAGCACTGCTTACACAGCCTGAAATTATTTTCCTTGATGAGCCTACAAAAAGCCTTGATGTAAATGCTGTTGAGAGTTTCTGGCGTATGGTTGACAGTATCAGCAGCCGGAGGACTATTACTGTTTTTACAGCCAGCCACAATATCACAGAAGTAGAAAAGTTCTGCACATATGTTGCATTCATGAAACAGGGAAAGATACTTGACAAGGGCAGGCAGGACCAGCTGTTGATAAGGTATGGCTGCAGTACCCTTTTGGAGGTTTGCAAAAAAGTTTTCCCGGGGAGGGCAGATGAGTAATATATTGTTTCTGGCATGGTCTTTTCTAAAGAGGGATTTCAGGATAAACCTAAGCTACAGGGTTAGTTTCATGTTGGACATTTTAAGCCTTGCACTGCGAATACCGGTGTTCTTTTTCCTGTCAGTTTTTATTGACAGCTTGAGCAACTCAGCTTCCGTTATGGACGGGATGGGATACTTTCCTTTTGTGATAACCGGAATTGCTCTGTCGGACTATTTTTCCCGGACCATTGGAGCCTGTTCCGGTTCTATGAGAGAGGCGCAACAGCAGGGGACACTTGAACCCCTTGCCGCATCAAGGACCGGCATACTTACTGTTGTCATTATGTCCGGGCTGTATCCTGTGCTTTACGGAATGCTGCACCTTTTATTGTATATTTCTGCAGGCCTGGTAGTATCAGGGACACCGCTTTCAGAAGTCAATTTCCTGTCGCTGCTGGTAACGCTGCTGGTTTCGACTTTATCGTTTCTGAGTCTGAGCCTTGTGTCCAGTGTTTTTGTGCTGCTGTTTAAAAGGGGCAATCCGGTCAACTGGATAATAAGCAATGTATCATGGCTTTTATCCGGGATACTATATCCTGTTGAAATACTCCCGGGGTGGTTAAAGGGCATATCAGATTTTCTTCCACTTACGCACTGTGCAAAGGCTGCAAGACAGTCACTTTTTGCAGGCGCCTGTATTAAAGATATTGCTCCTGAGCTTATATACCTTGGGCTTATTTCTGCAGCAATTATTCCAACAGGTGTTTTTCTGTTAAGATACTCAATGAGAATAATCAAAAAAGAAAACGGGTTTTCCCATTATTGAGAAACCCCGTTCTACTATTTCCTTATTAAATATCTCGACAATCAGTCGTCATCTTTTGTAGGGTGCGGCCATATTGAACATGTGCTGCAGGCTCCCTTTCCCTTTGAAGCCATTGTAACTTCCTTAAGGGCCTCATGTTTCACAAGAACAGGCTTTTCATACTGTACTATCTTTAATGGTTTCACTTGGCATTTCTCCCCCCTGTGTCATTATTCTACAACATAATAATATAATGGGAGACAAGTTCTGTCAAGCATTTTAGCGAGTTTTTAATGTTTTAATACAATTATCGTATTTGTTATATTGAAAAGCATTTAAGGTATTGTATATAATAGGATTAGAATTATTGGGGGGATGCGGCCATGCAGGAACAGTTGAGCAGTACATATTATGCCATAGAGAGCGTATGGACCAAAGTTATTGAATTTGCACTTGCGTACGGTTTCAAAATAATCATAACGGGCATTCTGGTATTTATAGGATTGAAGCTTATTAAAAAAATTGTAAAAGTAATCCACAAACTTCTTGAAAAGTCCGTACTTGAAAAATCGCTGGAAAACTTCATTGCATCTCTTTGTGATATAGTTATAAAGGTACTGTTCATACTTTTTCTGATAGAATTTCTTGGATTTGACCTGACAACCTTCATAACCATAATCGGTGCCGCAGGGCTTGCAATTGGTCTTGCACTGCAGGGGAGCCTTGCAAACTTTGCCGGAGGTATACTGATACTGTTTCTTTCTCCCTTCAAAGTCGGAGACTATATTCATGAGGATGCTACTGGACATGAAGGGTACATTGAGGTTATAGACATCTTCTATACCACACTCAGAACACTCGACAACAGAACAGTAATCATTCCCAACGGGATTTTATCCAACAATACAATAACCAATGATACCAGAAAAGGCATACGCAGGGTTGATATTGAATTTGGAGCAGGATACGGGGATGATATTGACAAGGTAAGGAAAGCGATGCTTAGTGTATGCCTCGGGAATGCCAGGGTTCTTGAAGACCCGGAGCCCGCTGTAAGGGTTTCAGGACACGGAGAGAGTTCTGTTAACTATATGCTGCAGGCATATGTAAAGTCACAAAATTACATTTCTGTACGTTTTGAGCTTATAGAACAGGTCAAGAAGAAGTTTGATGCGAATGGGATAAACATACCATATCCTCAGGTGGATCTGCACATTAAAAGCAGTTATGTAGAAAAATGAATATTATTTCAATACCTTAAAGCAATTTGAGGTACCCTTATGATGTGTGCAAAAAATACAAAGCAACAGAAAAAGGGTTGACATCACTACAACAATTGGATATAATTACAAGGAACTTCCTTACACTATGGTAAGAACATGTGTGAAGGAGGTGGCCTAAATGCTGAAAAAACTGCGTAGCTATGCCTCAAAGAAACCTCAGCCTCTTTAGGTTGAGGTGCCTTCATAGAAATATCATCCATGGGAAAAAGATATCAGGGGGTATGGCAATTGCGTTTTAACATTTTTGGGATGGAAGTGAGTATAAAAAAAGAGTACATTGTTTATGCTGCAATTATTGCTGTTATGGTTACGGGATTTACTTTATACAGGTACCTTACGGATGGGAGTGACCTGATAATTGATACGTCAGCCGATGCAGGAGGCAAAGTAAATTTAAGCGTCAAACCCGCAGAAAGGGAGGATGATGCCAAAGAGCAGGATGGCACTGATGAAATAAAGGTTTACGTTGTAGGCTGTGTTAAAAATCCCGGGGTGGTAACGCTTGAGAGGGGACAGATAATACAGGATGCAGTTGAAGCTGCCGGCGGTGTTACCCAGGACGCAGATACAGAAAACATAAACATGGCATACAGGCTTGTCTGCAATGTGATGATACGCATAAGGTCCAAAGAAGAAGGAATAACTGTGACGGGCTCAAGCCAGGCGGGCAGCGGTGCCGGTATCATTGAAGACAGCGGAGGCGCAGTTGAGGGTACCGGTTCAAAAGACGGGAAGGTAAACATAAACACTGCAACTTCGGTTCAACTCCAGGAATTGCCTGGAATAGGAGTGGTAACTGCTCAGGATATTGTGGTATTCCGTGATAAAAACGGGGCATTCAAAGATATCCGTGACATAATGAAGGTGCCGGGAATAAAGGAGGGAAGGTTTGCAGCAATAGAGGATCTGATAACTGTTGAATAACGAAAAACCGGCCTTCCGGCCGGCTCTCATATAGATTAAAAAAGGAGGAAACTATATGTTTTTTGCTGCAATTATATTATACACAAACACACCTGATACGGGAATGCATTTTTTATACGAATAATGTCTTGTATTTGCGGCATGTATTTATGCATTTTCAACAAAGAGGTGTAAAAAGAAACTATTACAATGGAGAGGAGAGGAAAAAGGGATTCAGGCTTCCTGCAATAGTTCCATTGTGCTGCACCTTGACTAACGGTGCCTTGACAGCTACCCGGTACAGCAATATAATGTATTAAAACAAATTGTAAAACGGCTGGGAAGAGAAGAGTAGCCTGGATATATTCTTCAAAAGAGAGAAGGCGCTGCGGCTGAAAGCGCCTTTGTGGAACACCTGGTGAAAACCGCCTCGGAGCCGGAGCGTTGATTACGTTACAATCACAATGAGGATCAATCAGGGTGGAACCACGGGATAATGCTCTCGTCCCTGCAGAGTATTAAATTGCAGGTGCGGGAGTTTTTTATTTAATTGAGAGGAGGAATTCCAATGGTAAAGGTGACTTTTCCGGACTCAAGTATAAGGGATTACAAGCAGGGAGTAACGCTTCTTGACATTGCAGAAAGCATAAGCAGAGGACTAGCAAGGGCTGTTTTTGCCGCTGAGGTTGACGGTGAACTGAAAGGTTTATATTACAGGCCTGAGAGGGATATAACATTAAAGCTGCTTAAATTTGATGACCCGGGAGGAAGGGAGGCATTTAGACACAGCGCATCCCATATTCTTGCTCAGGCGGTAAAGAGACTTTACCCGGATGTCAGGCTGGCAATAGGCCCAGCCATTGAGAACGGGTTCTACTATGATTTTGACAGGGAAAAACCTTTTTCACAGGATGAACTGGAAAGCATTGAAGAGGAAATGAAGAAGATTACTGATGAGGACCTTCCAATTGAGAGGTTTGAGCTGCCTCGCAGCAAAGCACTTGAGTATATGAGGGGCATGAAAGAACCCTATAAGGTTCAACTTATTGAGGAACTGGGGGAAGATGAGAAGATAACATTTTACAGGCAGGGCGAGTTTACAGACCTCTGCGCAGGCCCTCATGTTGTTTCAACCGGCAGAATAAAGGCTTTCAAGCTGCTGCAGGTTGCAGGTGCCTATTGGAAGGGAGATGAAAACAACAAGATGCTTCAGAGGATATACGGTACTGCGTTCCCCCGGCAGAAGGATCTTGATGAGTACCTCAGGCGGATTGAGGAGGCAAAAAAGAGGGACCATAACAAGCTTGGGAGAGAACTGGGCCTTTTCATCACCTCTGAACCAGTCGGCCAGGGATTGCCTCTTTTCACACCTAAGGGTGCAAAAGTAATGAGGATTTTGCGCAGGTTTGTAGAGGATGAAGAGGAGAAAAGAGGCTACATGGCTACGATGACCCCCTTTTTAGCGAAAAGCGACCTTTACAGGATATCGGGGCACTGGGATCATTACCATGATGGCATGTTTATCATAGGGGAGGAAAACAAAAAAGATGAAGAGCTAATGGCGTTAAGGCCGATGACCTGCCCATTCCAGTTTATGATTTACAAGGCAGACCTGCACAGCTACAGGGACCTTCCAATAAGGTATTCAGAAACATCCACGCTGTTCAGGAATGAAACCTCCGGCGAAATGCACGGACTGATAAGGATCAGGCAGTTTACATTGTCGGAAGGCCATATTATATGTGCCCCGGAACAACTGGAGGAGGAATTCATGGGGGCGATGGACCTTATCAACTATATAATGCAAACTCTTGGAATAAGTGATGACATATGGTACAGGTTTTCAAAATGGGACCCGGAAAACAGGGAAAAGTATATTGATAACCCGGA
>CAYYGK010000031.1:0-17521 GCA_964471145.1 uncultured Eubacteriales bacterium
CGGATTAATAACACTGTTGACTTTCCCTATAACTATACCCTTTGGATATATGCCCCCCAGACCCGAAGTCTCAACCACATCACCCTGCTGTATTTTAACATCCGGCGGTATATAGTCCATTTTACACAATCCTTCTTCCTTCAGCCTCAGGTCACCTCTTACTATTACACTTCCGCCGCCGCCGCTCTGTGTCGTTACCCAGCCATCTATAACACTGTCTTCATCTATAATGGCAAGCACCTTGGAGGATGTGAAATTGACATGCAGCACCCTGCCTATCAGACCGTTGTCGCCTGAGAGTACAGGATTGTTTTCCTTTACTCCGTGCCTGCTGCCAATATCTATCCTGAATACAACAAACCAGTTGCCAGGGTCTTTTGCTATAACATTTGCACCTGAAAGCTCGTAATCATCAAACCTGTCCCTCAGTTCAAGTGCTCTCCTTAGTTCCTCATTCTTCTGCCTGTAATCCCTTAGCATCCTGTTTTCCTTGAGAAGTTCACTGTTTTCCATTCTGAGGCGTTCGTTCTCAAGCTTGACTTCCCTCGTATCCCTGAGGAAATAGGCAAGGTCTTCAAAGCTCTGTCCCACAAACGAAAAAAAGGACTGTATGGGAGTAAGGGGTATACTAACCAGATTGCCAACTTTGTTCAGCGTGCTGCTGAAAGTAGACGATACCCCCATAACTATGACAAGAATAACTGTTGCAGATGCCAGCACGAATATCCTGTTTTTTAAGAGATTGTGCAATTCCTGCAATACCTCCCCTGGCTGTTCATCTCCTGGGGGTGACAAGCAGCTTCTTTAGCAGCCCTATGTTTTCAAGTGCTTTTCCGGCACCGATTGCCACGCAGTCAAGTGGATTGTCTGCAATGAAAACCGGTATGCCTGTTTCCTTTGCTATAAGTCTGTCAAGCCCCCGGAGGAGCGCCCCTCCGCCTGTAAGCATTATCCCCTTGTCCATTACATCCGATGCAAGCTCCGGCGGCGTTTTTTCAAGGGTGAATCTGATTGAGTCGATTATTGCACTGACCGAATCCTTAAGCGCTTCAGATATCTCGGCGGAGTTTATTCTTTTATTTTTGGGAAGACCGGTTACCAGGTCCCTTCCCCTTACATCCATGTGCTTTTCCTTATCAGGTGCCAATGCGGCACCTATTGTCATCTTGATATTTTCGGCTGTTCTTTCCCCTATCATAAGATTATATTCTTTTTTTATGTAATGCACAACTGCTTCGTCAAAATCATCTCCTGCGATTCTCAGAGACTCGCTTGTGACAATACCTCCAAGTGAAATCACAGCCACCTCGCTCGTTCCCCCTCCTATGTCCACAACCATGCTTCCATATGGTTCCTCCACAGGAAGATCAGACCCTATGGCAGCAGCCATCGGTTCCTCGATAAGGAAGGCCTCTCTTGCACCTGCCTCCCTTGTGGCTTCTTCAACCGCCCTTCTTTCGACAGCCGTAACACCGGAAGGCACGCATATTATAACGCGGGGTCTTGAGAACATCCCCTTTCTTGAAGCTTTTCCAATAAAATACTTGAGCATGTTCTGTGTGGTTTCAAAATCGGCAATAACCCCGTCTTTCATAGGCCTTATTGCTATTATGTCACCAGGCGTTCTGCCAATCATGTTCTTGGCCTCGCCCCCCACAGCCAGAATACTGCCGGATTTTTTGTTGATTGCCACAACAGAGGGCTCCCTTAAAACTATGCCCTTTCCTTTTACTTGAACCAGCGTATTTGCGGTTCCTAAATCTATTGCAATGTCTTTTGTCATGAATGCCATTGTACTTCCTCCTGTAAATCTTTTCATTGGTTTTTTGGTTTTCGCTACAGCAGTCCTTTTTCTTTGAAACTTAAATATATACCATCTCCTATAATAACATGATCAAGAACCCTTATGCCCAGTATTTCCCCTGCATTGACAAGTCTTTGGGTTGTCTGTATATCATTAGCACTGGGAGCAGGGTCTCCACTGGGGTGATTATGAACAAACACAACTGTCGAACATCCTGTCTTTATGGCCTCTTTAAATGCCTCCCTGGGATGTACTATGGAAGCATCAAGAGAGCCCACTGATATATCCACCTGTTTTATTACCCGGTTTTTGGTGTTCAACATGACCGTCTTGAACACCTCCCTGTCCAGGTGCCTCATCTCCTCCATGAACAGCTTTCCAGCGTCTGAAGTGGAATTCAAAACGATCCTGTTCATGCTGTATATGGAGGATATTCTTTTACTCAGTTCCATAAGAGCCTTAAGCTGTATAGCCTTTACCTTTCCTACACCTTTTATTTTGCGCAGCTGTTCCAGATTAATGTGATGTAGAAACGCAAGCCCGCTGTCCTGCGTGTCCTTTTTCAGTATACGCTGCGCAAGCGCAACAGAAGTATCGTTCCTGCTGCCGGTACGGATAATTATAGCCAGCAGCTCCGCATTGGATAACATTTCAGGGCCGAATTTTTCAAGTTTTTCATATGGCCTCTCATAAATGGGTAAATCCTTTATTTTCATCCTGTCACAAACCTGTTTCATAGTATACGGCAATAACTCTGCCTTGTCACCTCCTGAATTCGAACACACGTTTGTTAAAATTCTACCATATAGTGACTTTTAATTCAAGGCCCTATTTAGTATTTACCGTTTTTTTGTTTTGCAAACTGATTTGGACAGTAATTTTACTCCCATCCCTGAAAGCACTTTACCGAGCCTCATAAGTGGAAGCCCTACAACATTGGAATAACATCCTTCGATACGTTCCACAAAAAGTGCTCCATACCCTTGTATACCATAGGCTCCAGCCTTATCGAAAGGTTCTCCCGTACTCAGATAGGAATCTATAAGTTCATGGGGCATAGCCCTTATTTTTACACTTGTGCACTCACTGCTCACTACCTTGTTATCCCTGTACATGTCTATCACTGTAAAACCGGTAACAACAGTATGCCATTCTCCCTGGAGAAAATCAAGCATTTGTTTTGCCTCCGCCGGGCCGGCGGGTTTTCCAAGTATCCTTCCTCCTTTGAAAACAAGAGTGTCAGCCGCTATAATCAGAGCTCTTCCATCTATCCTTTGACATGCATAACAGGCCTTTTTTAACGAAAGCTCCTCTGACGTACTGACCGGGTCGCAGCTATTACTCATAGCCTCATCAATTTCCGGCCTTAAAATCTCAAATCCCACACCCAGTCTTTCCATGAGATCAGCTCTCCTGGGAGACCCTGATGCAAGCACAATTCGTTTCAAGTATATTGCTACCTCCTTGAATAATAAAAAACCAAGGCCACAAAGATACCTATGAGGCTGCCTGCATTAATCCTTATCGCAAAACTAAATCCAAGCCTTATAACATAGGCATCTATCGGATTTAATGAAACGGATAACAGCTCCCTGAATCCGCTGCTGCTTCCAAGGCTCATCCACCTGAAAAATGGGTATACGGATAAAAGCTCCCCTGCCAGGCCGCCGATTATGGCACCGCAAAGAACTGATATAAGCAGTACCCAAACATTTCTGTGCCTTCGCAAATACAACACCCCCGCTTTTTGCAACACGTCTATCTGTTTCAATTATACTATGTTATGTCAAATAATCAAACCTTAAAGGTCATGCTTATAGCAATATTTATTTTTTGAAAAAGATTTCAAAAGGGTTGTGCATACCTATAATAAATGTTAAAATGATTCTACCTTAAGTTATTCAATATGGCGGTCGGACGTCTTTTGGTGGTGCACTATGCGAATTGAAAGAATCAATGAAAACATGATAAAGGTGACCATTTCTCTAAATGATCTTGAAGAACGAAATATTGATCTGGAATCCATAAACTACAATTCTCCTGCTGCCCAGGAGCTTTTCTGGGACATGATGGAGCAGGCAGAGATAGAGCTTGATTTTGCAATATCTGATTCCCAGTTGATAATAGAACCTGTTCCGGATGAGGAAGAAGGGTTTATCGTCACCGTAACAAAGCTAAATGATGAGGAAGAGTTTGAATCAATACATAAGTATATAAAAAACAGGTTTCACCGGGCAGATATAAGGGTCAAAAAAATCAAGAAGCTTTCCCCTGCCGTGTGGATCTACAGGTTTGACAATTTCGACAACCTGTGCCTGCTGGCAAAAAAGCTGGAAAAACTCTATATGGGCAAGACCTCTCTTTATGAGTATAATGAAAATTATTTTTTGGTCATGAGAAAAGACGGATTCTTTTCGTTGGATATGGTGATGACTGAAACACTGCTTGCCGAATATGGCCACAGGGTCCGGAGTATTGCTTTCACCGAAGGTTATCTTAATGAGTACGGCAGAATAGTACTAAGGTCTAACTGTCTGGAAACCTTGAGAGATTATTTCTGAAGTTCTCCACTGCCCCTGATTCTTCCTTTTCTTACCACCTTGCTGACCGGCCTGTAAATCTCTGTATACATAAGTTCAATGCTTTTTTTGCCTTCAATGGTAGCAGTCCTGTATACATTTACCTTAAGCCCGGGAGTCCCGTCAGACACAGTCTGTTTTAAGCCGTTATCAATTGTATGGTCATCGACAATAATTACCGGAGGGTCAAAGACCTCTACAATATTCGTTTCCAGCACAAGCCTGCCATTTTTATCACTTTCCGGCCCTGCAATATATACCCAAAGGTGCAACCCATCTGTCCAGGTAAATACCACTACCTTTTCTAACTGCATACTCTTAACCACAAGGTCACCTCTACACACGCACGCCTCAAGCCCAGGTTTTGCATACCCCCTTGGCACAGAACATGGCATCCTTTTTATGTTCCCTGGTTCAATCCCCATGCACAGGAAAGCCGCATACAGGGTTGAAGCCATCTGATTGTCAGCTTCATTAAACACCCTTTCTGACAGTTCTTGCTTTGCAGTTGACCTGTAGGAAAAAACCTGTTCCCCTTCAGCGCTTAGCACAAGCCCGTTGAATGCTTGTGCAAGTTTTTCCAGTTCACAGGCATGTCCGCTTCCGTCAAGAGGTGTGGAATACTTAGAGATAACCGTATCAAATCCTTTCAAATCATCCATTGTGGTTTGAGCGGGTATGGTCTTAAAACAGCCTTCATTGTCAAGATAAATTTCCTGGTTTTCTGCAGGAAGAAATTCATCAATTATTTTTTCAACCACCGCAGCTGTATCCAGTGCCCTTCCGTCAGTTTGTGGAGTTTTAACCACCGAACTGTTGACAAGTTTAACAGATGCATTAACAGGTTTCTGTTTGGTAATAACAGATATTCCTTTTATCCAGTCGGTCAGAAGCCCCTTGTCAATGAAAAACTGCGGATTTACATGCACCTTCCTTCCAGCAAACATGCATTTGACGCACGCAAGCGGACCGGGCGTCTTTTTAGCCCGGCTGTAAGCCTCGTCAAGGGCCTGCTCCCATTCAATATCAAGTCCCAGGTCACTGCAGCCTGCGGTAAATTCCTGTCCGTATACAATAACTGTTAAGAATCCACAGGTCTCAATGCGCCTGTAAAACTCTCCTGCTTTTGTTTTTGCCTCATCCTGAGATATGCCTGTCAGGTCCACCTCCCCCACACTAAGGGCGCATTGGCCGGAGAAGTTTTGCATAAGGCACGAAACTGTCAGACCTGTGGCAACTGCAAGCAGAGTCTGGGTCAATATTACTGCAAAAATTAACTTTCTGTTTAAAACAAACACAATAAATCACATTTCCCCCCGAAAATACCTACTCCCTGTTATTCATCACAAGCTCCACAAGCTTACCGCTCTTTTTGGCGTCATCTATTATCTCATTATTTATTATCATGCCTTCTTTAACTATTGTCTCTCCGTCATTGTCAACAATTGTCCGTGTAGCACGCCTGCCTACAAGGTACTGTCTCTGCCGCTGCTCAAAGAGGTCTGCTGCACTGCCGCTTTCGCCTTTTTCTGCATCTTCACCGTCACCTGTACCCTCATCTTCTTCAAGCCCATTCTGAATATCTTCATGGGCCGCAGCCGCATATGTAGATGCATCATCATCTTGTTCTTCTTCATATTCCAGCTCCGAAACTGCTTCATCAACGTTATCTATCATTCTCTCCAAAGCATCATTCTCAACAACAATAAGGTTTTTACCATATGTGATTACCGCAGAAGCAGGCAGTATCTGTATACTGTCCTCCCTGTCTGACTGAGCAAGGAATTCAAGCCCTGCCATGCTGCATCCGTTATCCTCATCAATATAGATGTCCCCGGTCTGGCCTATCAGTGTACCCTTCTTAGTCATGACCTTTGTGTCCTTGATCTTAACATTCCTCTTAAGGTGTTTTACCGCATCTTCACTGCTGCCGATATCCTTTATGGAATCCTTTGTGCCTATAGTAACAGCATACTCTCCAATCCCCATAACATCAGAGGTTGGTATAACTCTGGCCATCAGGTCGTCTGTCCCGTTCTCAATAATCAGGTAGTCAACCGTCCCTTCCTCCCCGTTGAAAATAATATTCTTGACCCTGCCTGCATTTTCTCCTGTAGATATATCAATGACAGGATATCCAAGTATGTCCCCGGTCTTTTTCATAGACAACAGCCCCCTTTTGCGTGTATAGTATCCAGAATCCATATATTTTGCTGATTATTTCAGCTGTATAACAGGTTTTTCTCCAATTCATGCCTTATGTTTTCACTCATCTCATCCCTGTAAACTTCTGCATAACTGTCAAGTATGAGTTTTGCAAGGTCGGGTTTGCCCAGCAACTTGTAAAGGCTGCAAAGGTCAAGTACTATCCAGAACACAATGTCATTGTCCGGCTTTTTATCAAGGGCACATATATAGTAGCGTATTGCATCCTCATACCTGTTTTGCTGCTTAAGGCTGCAGGCCTTGTCTATGCATGTGTCAAGACTTTCGCTTCCGTCAGGTCCCTGTTCTTCCTGTTCTCGTCCCTTCAGCCTGTCCCACAGTGATATGTAGATATTCCTTCCCGTCTGGTAAACACCCGCAAATACCTGCTTTTCGCCAGCAGACGCCACAGCGATTGAACACAGTAAGGCAAGAATGACATGAAGCACTACGACTGCCGCTGCAACAAATGCAAATCCTGATCCTGTACCGGAAAATCCGGAGATATCAGCAGCAGCTCCCATTACAGCAGGAAAGAGCAGGCTTATTACCATAGAGCTTGTGAATGTCCCTATAACAAATGGTACATTCAAAAGCTTTTTTCGTTTCAGTATGTAGAGCAAAAGCAAAGAAGTAATCACTACAACAGTACTCGCAGCCGGTAAATATCCCTGCATAACAGCACCCCATCATTACAGTTTCTTATGAATTAATTGCCTGTATTATGCAATCATTCTCCATTATATATTCCGCTTAAGTGATTGTAAAGAAAATTTGTCTGTTTAAGGCACAATTTGGGCATTTGGTCCTACTTCCATTAGTACGTAGGTTATATCGTCCCGGATATCATCATCCATGAAAGTCAGTATGTCCCCGGACAGCAGCCCAGATAGTTCTTTAATGGTTCTATCCCTGTTTTTTTCAATCAACCGCATCAGGCGCTCCTGTGTATACTGTTCTTCCTTTCTGTTCCTTGCCTCTGTAAATCCGTCTGTGTACAGCAGGATCCTGTCTCCTCTTTTCATCGTCATAACATGGTCAATATACTCAGCACTGTAGTACTTTCCAAACTTGCAGATGGGAAAACCCTTTATGTCTATTCTCTCTACACCCTCGTCTGTTATATACAGGGGTTCTACATTAAGGCCTGCTGAGGAATAGGAAAGCTGCATTGTCTTCGTATTGAAAACAGCATAGAGCAGTACAATATATACCTCCTCCTGGAAGTTACTGCTGTTGAATGTACCATAAAGGTAGTTAAGCACATCTGAAGGCCTGGACATTTCAAGCTTTTGTTCTGCCACCCTGTTTGCAGCCTCAATGCTCTGTTTTACAAACACGGTAAGCATTGCTGCCGATACCCCGTGGCCTGACACGTCCCCAACATAGACCCCTATATTGTCATTGTCAATTCTGAACACATCGTAGAAGTCCCCGCTTACCCTCTCTGCTGAAAAATATGCAGCTTCAAAGAAGATTAACTCGCTTTGAGGCATGGAATGCGGCATAAGGGATAACTGTATGTCCCTGGCGTATTCAAGGTCACTTAGAAACTGCCGGTTAAGCTGTTTTAGCTGCTTTGTCCTTTGCTCAACCATACGGTCCAGATTGTCGATATATTCTTTAAGCTCCTTTTGCGCATCCGACAGTTCTTCATAGGGCTTTTGTACATTGTTTACGAACTTGACTCTGAATATTATAAAATATGCAGCAACCTTGAACAAATGCCCCATGAAGTTGTACACATCATAGACATCAATATACATAACAAAGCTAAGTTCACTGAAAATACTTATGATAAGTGCTGCACAAAACCACAGGGTAAACTTGTCCCCTGTCCTGTTGTACTCTGCGATATACAATACACATGCCATAAGAAGCAACCCTATAACCATATGCTCGAGTATGACTTTTACCTGTGTCAGGCCCTCTCCCTCTATATACATATCCGGTATTATACCTGGAAAGTAAACTACCATCACAAATATGCATGCACCTGCTGCAAACGCAGGTACAATCCATAGCACCCTGTGCAGGCAACTTTTCTTTTTATGGGGTATAAAAGCTGAAGCAAATATGCCTGCAGCCGCTACCAGCCTTCCAATAATCCAGAATGTTGTTGCACGATTGGCACAGCACCCGTCTGAAGAAAAAAACACCGGCATGCCCTTGTAACTCAGCATATGACACAGGTCAACAAATCCCACCAGCAGAAATACCACGCCTATCAGCATTGCCCGCTTGTTTCTGTTGTGCTGATACGTATAGTATATTACAATGAAAACAGAGAATGAAACCAATACGCTGAACAGTTCAAAGATATTATGCCAGGTCAGATATGGAGACATCTCAAGCAGTATGCTGTAAAGGCCGTTGAAAAATTGAAGGGAGAAAAAAAGAACCCCACACACACAAAAAAGCGCCGCCAAATATAAATAATGCCTGTATGATACCGGCTGACCGGTTTTTAACCCCCGCATATTCACCCCTGTCCACACATATCTGCTCTTTAATTCTAACATTTTGACAAGCTGTTATCAATTTTTAATTCTATGCATTTGATAATCTGGAGGACGCAATGTGAAGACTCCTTGAGCATGTTGCTCTCAGTAAAACTAAATTGCAGACAATGATGACATTCTCTGATAAAATAATTATATAAACGTGTAGAAAAATCTGCGAGAGGGGGTATTAGAATGAATTGTGAACAATGTGGAGCACCAGTTGAAAGTGAATCAAATTTCTGTGCTTCATGCGGTAACATGATGAATGTAAATGGGGAGGTTGTTACCTGTCAGTCTTCAGCGAATACTAACGATGAAGCAACGACTGTTCTGACAGACACACATGTAATTCCAGAACCTTCAACAAAGGATGGGTTGAAAATGCATGCGCAGGAACAATCAAGTAATCAGGAAAACAAGAACCCTGGAGAGTTATCAGAAAAGAGACGAAAGCCTCTGAGCCTTATACAAAGTACTTTGCTCGTAATTGTTACACTAATCCCAATACTTAATATGATAATGCTGCTGATTTGGTCATTTAAAAAGAATACCAATGTAAACCGGCAGAATATCGCAAGGGCCATCCTGATTGTTGCGTTAGTCTCTTTTATTATATATATAGTTTTGGGAGGAAAGGTCTTTGACGCAGGGGCAAACATATAATTCATGAGAGGAGAATGAGAATGCCGGCAAGAAAAACTATAGCACTTTTTATAGTTATTCTATTAGTACTGTTTTATCCACTCAATTTGTCCTATGCTTCTTCCATTGATATTAAAGAGGTTGCAGGCAGATGGAGCGGTAAAGTTGATGTTAAAATAATCTCCATCACCACTCCTTCAGAAAAGAGCAGGCAGGAAATGATTGATGGACTCAAAGAAATTGAAGCAAGGGAACAGGCCTTTGATTTATTGGCCCAGCCGGAAAACAAACTGCTTTTCAATTTTACTGATTATGGCAATCTGCTTGATTATCTTCCTGATGGAAGGATATCGGGTCAGCATCATAAAACCATCAATACCAGTGACAGTACACACAACACTGATTTTGACATCAATGGACAGGTTACAAGAACAAGTGATGGATTAACTTTGAGGATGGATATTGTGATAAACTCTATTTCAAAAATAGACTATGGAGAAGGCCTGAAAGAAATCACGTTCAATGGTATATATACTTATACCATGAATAAAATAAGAGAAAATACCCATGCTGTAGAAAAAGAGAATGAAGGAAACAATAAAGATATTAGCACAGACGGTACAGTTATTATATGGAAAGAAACGGTAGAAAGTCTGAAAGATATAAACAGCAATGCATCCAGCATATTACCCATTCTCTCAAGCGTTAATGCAGTAAACATGACCAATTTGGATAGAAGGGCATTTCAACATTTTTATAAGCTTCACAATGGCAATATGGATGAAGTTAAAAAGGAATTAACCAAGTACATGAATGCCAGGTATACTGGAACTGAAGTAGTTAAAGCGGAAGGGAAAAATCCTGTTTACCGGACAGTCAGGTCTCTGGTATCAAACGTAGTTGGGGGTGCAGCAGGCAATGTTTTAAGCTTTGCAGAAGGTATGTTGAAAATCGGCCTCCTCACGGAAAGGCTTTTGACAGGCACTAAACCGCATGAAGATGAAACGGAACTGCCTGACATCAAAGGACATGCAAAAAGAGTTGCAGATGGAGTTTCTGAAATTGTTGATATTATTGCAGGAAAAGGGCAGTTTGTGGACAAAATTAATGCAATTAAGAGTATCCTTTCAACAGAGAAGGCTAAGGATATGGGTGGTGGTGGAACCCGGGGGTAAATGTGTGCAAGAGTTATAAAATAATTAATCGCATCCCCTTGATGAAAGCTTGAGATACTTAGAAGGCGCAACACCATTATAACCCTTAAATGCCTCAGATCCTCTTATTTGCTCAATTTCTGACGCTGATGCAATCATAAGGGACCTGCTGTGAACTACCACCACTTGTAGAAGATGGCGGCTTAAGAGGAAGGAGACTTCTTGGAGGATAATGTTAAAAAGAAGGGGTTCATAAGACAATGGATGTTATAGATAAGATAATGAGGTTTTTTTCGGAGTCGGTCAAGGCAACCAGTAAGTATTTCTATACCAAGCTCCTTACCAGCCTTATTGTAAGCGTATTCTCCTACCTGATATTCTTATCCCTTGAAATAAGTCTTCCGGGTCTGCTTTCTTCAATACTTGGAGTAACCAATCTTGTGCCGGTTTTCGGTCCTTGGGTGGGAGTGATAACATGCGCCCTTATTTCGGTATTCCATAACCCCCTGTCTGCTCTATATACAACACTTACAGCTATACTCCTTCAGCTTATAGAGCAGTTTTTCCTTATCCCGCTGCTGGCCGGAAAATCCCTGGATTTAAAGCCCCTTATAGTAACCGTTTCGCTTATACTGGGCAGCATGCTTTTCGGGTTCTGGGGTGTTGTTTTTGCAGTTCCTGCAGCAGCGGCATTCAAGATAGGCTACAGGATATTCATTACTGAAGACTGGAAACGGGGTTAGTTCATTATGGGCATTAGAATATTATCGATAGTAAGCAGCTGCAGGGCTGATGGAAATACAAGCCGTACAGTTTCACTTGTGGAAAACGAAATTGAAAAGCTTGCCGGCAGTAAAAACGTAAGTGTTTCCATTGAGCAAATTGTCTTAAGCCGCCTTGATATAGGCATATGCCGCGGATGCCGCGTATGCTTCGACAGGGGTGAAGATAAGTGCCCTCTAAAGGATGACCTGCTGATGGTAAGGGATAAAATGCTTGAGGCGGACGGATTCATTTTTGCAAGCCCTGTCTATGTAGAGGATGTTAATGCAGTCATGAAAAACTTCATAGACCGTATGGCATTTAACTGCCACAGGCCAGCATTTGCAGGAAAATCTGCTCTTTTCATAACCACCTCCGGAGTTATGTCCTCAAACCATACAATAAGGACAATGGCAGGCGCCTTGAGTACCTGGGGAGGGAGTACGGCAGGCCGGGCAAAATTCATCACCGGGGCACTCATGCAAAAGGAAGCAATATACACTAAATACAAAAACCTGCTTAGGAAATCAGCCAAAAAGCTTGTTGATTCACTCTTTAATGGAAAAGCCCAAAACCCTTCACTGTTTTCGCTTATTGTTTTCTGCGTCCAGCAGAAATACTGGCAGAACACTAAAGGATACGGGGCGGAGTTCGATTATGATTACTGGAAAAACAAGGGATGGTTAAAACCTGGCTGCACCTACTATATCCCCCACAGAGCCAGTTTTTTAAAGTTATGGGCTGCACGTTTCACAGGAAGGGCTGCCGCATATTTTTTTGTAAAGCAGTCATAAATGAATTTCATAACATGCCTACAGGTATTGCATAATGCTTTTCTGTATAAGCCTTTTTGTCTGATTATTATAATATGGCAGCAGTAAAGTCAATAGACCGACTCTTCCTGCCAGAGACTCGGATACGTTCTGCATAAGATGAAACATTTGTGAACCTGTGAGCCATATGAGATTCTTTTCTCTATTCTCATCCACATAAATTTTTATATAAGGAAACAGTTCGGGTGCATATTGCACTTCATCAATTATAACAGGCGGTTCATACCGTTGCATAAATAGAGCCGGGTCATCTTTTGCCAGGGATCTTACTGACGGATTATCCAGTGAAACATATTTTTTCTCTCCATTATTCAGATGTTTAAGAAGAGTTGTCTTTCCCACCTGCCTGGGACCTGTAATCAATAATACAGGAAACTGTCCTGAAACCTTTTTTATGAAGCTTTCCAGTGTTCTGTGCACATATGCCATCCAAATCACCCACGCCTAATATTAAGTCTGACTTCATATTAGTCAATTATAGCCATTTTCTCAAGGTTCCAGAGCAACCTTCTTTGAGGCATAGCTGCGCAGGCCTTCAAAGGCACCTGCATCAGCAAATGCGTGTGGGATTACTTTTTTATAATATTTCAGGCTCCGTTTATATCCGCATCTAATTGTTTGTTTCATAATTGTTGTCGTTTTTTACTGTCTGACACTTGTAGTACTGTTGTCAAGATTGCCCATAAGCGGCTTGACAGTGGCAAGCGCAGTACTGCTGTCAGCAATTTGGGGGAATTTGTATTTGACAAGCGCTTCTCTGAGAACCGTATCCATATCATCAACGGTAACAAAAGAGATTTTTTGTGTGATGTTCTCAGGTATCTCGCTTAAGTCTTTTGTGTTTTCATAAGGTATGAGCACTGTCTTTATGCCCGCCCTGTGTGCTGCAAGTGATTTCTCCTTTATTCCTCCTATAGGCAGTATCCGTCCCCTGAGAGTAATCTCTCCTGTCATTGCTGTATCCTTGTTGACCGGTATGCCGGTAAGAGCAGATACCATTGCCGTGGCAAGGGTAATGCCGGCTGACGGACCGTCCTTTGGTATAGCTCCTTCGGGCACATGTATGTGTATGTCACATTCCTTGTAGAAGTCCTCATTTATATTTAGCTCCCTTGCCCTTGAACGTACATAGCTTATTGCGGTTCTTGCAGACTCCTTCATTACATCACCAAGCTGCCCGGTCAGTTCTATCTTTCCTGTACCCTTCATGATGGTAACCTCGATAGAAAGCGTATCACCGCCTGCAGCCGTCCATGCAAGACCGGTTGCAACACCCACCTCGCTGTGCTCCTTTGCACTGTTGAACCTGTATTTGTGCGGGCCAAGCATCTGCTCAAGCCTTTTTCTACCTATTGTCATAGTCTTTTGCCCTCTGGAAAGAAGCTGTCTTGCAGCCTTTCTGCAAAGGCCTGCTATCTGCCTCTCAAGGTTCCTTACCCCGGCCTCTCTTGTATAGTAGTTAATCACATCCCGTATTGTTTCCTCCGGCATGCGTACCTTGCTTTTGCAAAGGCCGTGTGCCTTAAGCTGCTTGGGCAGAAGATGTCTTAGGGCTATATTGACTTTTTCTTCCCCGGTATAGCCGGATATTCTTATAACCTCCATCCTGTCAAGCAGTGGAGGGGGGATGGTCTCTGTCGTATTTGCCGTTGTAAGGAACATCACATCCGACAGGTCAAATGGTATCTCAAGGTAATGGTCCCTGAACGCAAAATTCTGTTCTGCATCCACAACCTCCAGCATTGCAGAGGCCGGGTCCCCCCTGAAATCCCTGTTCATCTTGTCTATTTCATCAAAGAGCAGAAGCGGGTTTCGTGAGCCGGCCTGTTTCATAGCGGATATGATCCTGCCGGGCATGGAGCCTACATAAGTCCTTCTATGCCCCCTTATTTCAGCTTCATCCCTGATGCCGCCCAGTGACATCCTTACATATTTTCTGTTAAGGGCACGCGCAATTGACCGTGCAATGGAGGTCTTGCCCACTCCGGGAGGCCCTACCAGGCATAGTATTGGACCCTTAAGGCTGTTTTTCATCTTTCTTACCGAGAGGTATTCAAGTACCCTCTCTTTTACCTTCTCAAGACCGTAATGATCCTCATCAAGTATATCCTCACATCTCTTCAAGTCAATGATTTCCTCTGTTTTATAGTTCCAGGGAAGGTCCAGTATCCATTCCACATATGTCCTTATTACTCCTCCCTCTGCCGAAGCGGGAGGCATTTTAAACAACCTGTCAAGTTCCTTTAAGACCTTGTTCTCTGCTTCCCTGTCCAGCCCCAGTTTCTTTATCTTCTCCTTGTACTCCTGTACCTCTCCACCCAGACCGTCCTTATCCCCCAGCTCCTTTTGTATAACTTTGAGCTGTTCTTTCAGGTAGTACTCTTTCTGCATCCTGTCTATCTGCTTTCGGACTTTTACATTAATGTTCTTCTCTACTCCCAGTATCTCAACTTCCTCCACCAGTATGCCAAGGAGTTTTTCCATCCTCTTAACAGGGTCAAATTCATTGAGTATCTGCTGCTTCTGGTTCATTTTCAGCACAATATTCGCAGTTATGATATCCGACAGACGGCCAATATCCTCAACAGCCATTATGGATACGGCTGCTTCCTGGGATATTTTACTGCTTAGCTTTGCATATTCCTCAAATGCGGAAAGCAGCTGCCTTTTCAATGCCTTAAGCTTTATATCGCCGACATATACACCTGCTTCCTGAGCATCCCTCTCTTCTACACTTGCAAGAAAGAACGGTTCAGTCTTGAGCACCTTTTTAATGCGTGCACGGTTTATGCCTTCCACCAGCACCCTTATGGCATCCCCTGGAAGCTTTAAAAGCTGCTTCACCCTTGATATGGTTCCCACTTCATAAAAGTCGCTTTGTTCCGGAGCATCCTGCTTTGCATCTTTCTGGGCAACCAGAAGTATAAGCTGGTCGTTTACCATTGCTTCCTCAAGTGCCTTTATGGATTTGTCCCTTCCCACATCAAAAGGAAGAGTCATATAAGGGAATACCGTCAGCCCCCTGAGAGGCAGTAAAGGCAGTATGTGCTTTTTTGTATCTGTAATAACCTTCTCCATTTTGACCACTCCATAAATATGATATCATAAGATAATACCCCACAGTACTAATTATAACGGTTGAAGCGGTGTGTTTCAATTGTTTTATATGGCATAAAAAAGGCATGTTTTTCATGTTTGAGCCGAAAACCTCCTGCCGAATTCCACACATTTTTCAAGGTCTTCACTATCCGGCCTGTATTTTACCCTGAGAGGTTCCTGCACTTTTTTCATCCCCATGCTGTCAAGCCTTTCGGATATCTTTACAGGAGCTTCACCGCTCCATCCATATGAGCCGAAAGCGGCAGCCGGTTTCCCTTTCATCTTCAGTCCTTCCATGTCCGACAGAAGTGCTGCTACAGGACGGAGGAAGGTGTTGTTCACCGTACAGCTTCCTATAACCACCGCCCTGCAGCGGAATATCTCGGTAAGCAGGTCGGTATGGCTCGTTACAGAACAGTTGTAAAGTTTGCAGCGAAGCCCTCCCTTTTTCATCCCTTCAGCGATCCTGTGGGCCATCTTTGCCGTACTCTCATACATGGTGTCATAAATAATAACAGCAAAATCCTCACTGTAGTCCCCGGCCCACTCATAGTATTTGTCCACTATCTGCATTGGGTCCTTTCTCCATATAACCCCGTGGCTGGGGGCAATCATACTAATGGTCAGACCCAATCCTTGAATTTGCTCAATCTTTTTTCTGACCAGCGGGCTGAAAGGCGCAAGTATGTTGGCATAGTACCTTATTGCCTCCTGGTATAGCTCGCAGGTGTCTGCTTCATCATTGAACAGAGTACCGGTTGAATAGTGCTGCCCGAACGCATCATTGGAAAACACAATCCCCGGCCCCTTCACATATGTCAGCATGCTGTCCGGCCAGTGCAGCATCTTCATTTCCACAAATTCAAGCTCATATTCTCCGATATTTACGGTATCCCCTGTTTTTACAGCCTGAAAGTCCCAGTCCTTATGGTAGTGCCTGAATATTGTTTCCCTGCCGTTCTTTGTACAGTAAACAGGCGTATCAGGTATTCTGGACATTATTTCCCCCAGGCTTCCTCCATGGTCGGGCTCCATGTGGTTTATGACAATAAGGTCGATGTTTTCAATACCTGCCTCTTTATCAAGGCGGTCCAGGAAGTCTTCAGTATACCTGTCCCACACGGTATCGACAAGCACGGTTTTTTCATCCTTTATCAGATATGAATTGAATGTCGTTCCCCTGTGGGTGGAGTACTCATGACCGTGGAATTTCTTTATATCCCAACCCATTATGCCGTTCCAGTATATTTTGTCTGCAATTTTAATCATATGTAATCCCCTCTCCCTTTTGGACATCCTTTGCGTATAATCTCGTCTATTTCAACAGACTGCTCAGAGGTAATGCTGTGGAATCTAATGAAGTACTCATACCCGTTTCTTCTTTTCCTTTCTGCTGAAACCTCTCCTTCAAACAACATGTCAATATCCCTTATGTATCCGCTGAACCTAAGCTCAATCCGCACAAGCTCATTCTCCCTCATTTTTTTGTCTGTGCGTATCCTGACTCCCGAAGGTGTCATATCAATTACTTTAAATTCGGCGGCATCAATTGCGGTACCTGCAAGTATCCTGCCTTCACCCATCAGGTCGCATCGCTCATATGAATCCCTTCCACCCTGAAATGCCATCATATTTCATCACCCCGAAGTTTACGATAGTATAATATACCACAAAGAGAAGCATAAAAACAGGTTTTTGTGCTATTGGAATATATTTCATGCACCGATTGACAGAATCCCCGGGGTAGTATATTATTCAATTAAAATGTTTATTACAAAAACAAACTTCCAGAAAGGAAATTTTTATGAATTCATATACAAGACGCATCGTTTTCTGCGGGCTTTTTGCAGGTCTTACTGCTGTCCTCTCACAGGTTATTATCGTTATACCATTCTCTCCGATTCCCATAACCCTGCAGGTTCTGTCAGTATCCCTTGCC
>CAYYGK010000032.1:0-4292 GCA_964471145.1 uncultured Eubacteriales bacterium
AGACGTAGTAAGCACCCTTTTTATCACGTACCTGTTTTTCCGGTATGGAACTGCTTCAACTCTTTCGCCTTTGTAAATAATCTCGCAGGTCACGCCAAATCTGTCTTTGTCGTAGTAATTTGTATCAAAAACAATTTCAAGGGGAACTATGGTATGAAAAATCATATCTTCTCCTCTTTGCCTTTCTTGCATGCAGCCCTCTTTTTCTCACTGACCTGCTTATAAATCCATTCAAGGGCTTCATGCAACCCGCCCGTTTCGTCAATAATCCCTTCTTCAACTGCCTCTTCTCCAAACAGCACAGCCCCTACATCACTTGCAAGCTCTCCTGTTTTAAGCAGAAGCCCCCTGAGCCTTTCAGGAGTGATACTGGAATTCTTGCAAACGAATTTCACTACACGTTCTTGCATTTTTTCAAAATATTCATATGTCTGGGGTACCCCTATGACCATTCCGTTAAGCCTTAAAGGATGTACTGTCATTGTAGCTGAAGGGGCAATTATGGAATGCTTTGCGGCAACCGCGAGCGGCACTCCTATGCTATGTCCACCGCCAAGCACCAGAGATACGGTTGGTTTGTCCATGCTTGCAATCATTTCAGCTATTGCAAGCCCTGCTTCAACATCCCCTCCCACCGTGTTAAGCACCACCAGAAGCCCCTCTATCTTCATATTTTCCTCAATTGCAACAAGCTGCGGTATCAGATGCTCATATTTGGTAGTCTTGTTTTGGGGAGGAAGTACCAGATGACCTTCAATCTGCCCTATGATAGTCATACAGTGAATTGTGCCTTTTGGGTTCTTCACGACAGACTGTCCCAACTCCCTGATTATTTCGCTGTTCTTGTTTTTATCCGGCAATGAAACACCCCTGTCACTTGCTTTGTATTTAGTATTGATTAACAGTACCTTATTTATGCACATGCAAAAGGCTCCCGTTTTTCCGGAAGCCCTTTGATTTAATTGGATTTAAGCAAACCTGTAAGCCGGGTTCTGTATTTGACGACCATCTATCTAGACCCTACGTCTCTATAGGGTTCAAGCCACCTTCCAGGGACTGGCGGGCAACCTGCATCCCTTTTGCGGTGTTGCTCCGGATGGGGTTTACATAGACCGGCAAGTCGCCATGCCGCTGGTGAGCTCTTACCTCACCTTTCCACCCTTACCATGTACAAAGTTAATGTACAGGCGGTATATCTCTGTTGCACTTTCCTTGAAGTCGCCTTCACCGGGGATTACCCGGCACCCTGCCCTTCGGAGCCCGGACTTTCCTCATGCAAGTCCTTTCGGATTCATGCATGCGGCCGTCTGGCTTACTCAAATACCTTGATAACACAATTATTATACGAGCAGACTCAATCTTTGTCAAT
The DNA here is from genome assembly GCA_964471145.1 of uncultured Eubacteriales bacterium. Lineage (GTDB taxonomy): Bacteria > Bacillota > Clostridia > Acetivibrionales > STF1-152 > CAYYGK01. Next base: position 1,370 of record CAYYGK010000032.1, read on the forward strand.
ACATACCCGTAATATTGCATTGATACATTTTGATATAATATAATGGAGTTAACAATTACTCACCGGAGGAATTCATGAAAAAGAAACTGCTTGTTTTTCTTCACCTTGTGGCCGTACCGTTTGTTGCTTTACTTTTGGCTGCGATACTATTAAGCATACCAGCAATAAAGCTTGAGGTCTTTAATCTTCTTTATGCTGATGAAACATTACAGGAAACCCAAACTGTGGAAAAGGAAGTCGTTATTGAAAAAATCGTATATAAAAGGCCAGAGCCACGAACCGTACTTCAAAAAACCGTACTCCCTCTTTTAGAAGACAGACTTAAACTGGACAGTATATGCTTTATGTACGGATACATTCCCAACATAAAGGGCAAGAATAACATTGATTACTCCTCTGAAGTACTTAAGAGTTTTCCTTATTTGATCATTTCGGAACCTGGTGAAATGGACGAAAAACAGCTGAGCGTGGTCAACAATATAAAAAATGATGTTAAACTGTTCGGGTATATACATATAGGCAAAATTTACGGGAGTATGCCCTCAATGAACGTAATAAGAAACCGGATAGACAACATCTCGGAAGCAGGCTGGCACGGTGTATTTATTGACCTTTACGGCTATGATTTCCAGGTAACCAGGGACAGGCAGAACGAAATTGTGGATTATGCTCACTCCAGGGGACTCAGGTGCTTTGTTAACGCATGGTTTGTTGATGATGTGTTTTCAGACAAAATAGATGAAAAATACAATCCCGATGGCAGACCTACGAGTTTGAAAAAAGGTGACTGGTATCTGCTTGAGAGCTTTCTTATGAACAATTCGGGATTTCGTTCCGATATTGAAAACAGCATGGAAAAATACATAAAGGCAGCTGAATACAAGCAGAAAACAGGTGTAAATATTGCCGTACTCCCCTATAAGCCGGATGCTGTTTCCTGGAAGGAAGCAGATAGACTCATCAAGTTATCATATCTTGTTGCACTGCTTCTTGATTATGACGGCTGGTGGTTTTCGGACAGGCTTGAATACAATGATTTAAACTACGGACCGGACCCGGGTTTGGATATCGGCAATAAACTAATTGAACCTCTTCATGTTACAGATAAATCTGTATATGAAGCAAAAACCGATAAGTACATCATACGAATAAACACTCATAACTATCCTGATATAAGTTATGAGGTTTTTAAAGAAAGCATAGTGTATGACGACTAGCTTAAAAACTTATACTCAATACCGGAGGAAGCACTTTCAGATGAGAATGAACCTGAGCATCAGACTTCAATCCATTGCCGACTGTATCCCGGACTGCAAATGTGTTGCGGATATAGGTACCGACCACGCATTACTTCCTATATATCTAACACATAAGGGTATATGCCAAAAAGCTATTGCATGTGACATCAGGAAAGGTCCTCTGAAAAGCGCATTGTCAAATATTAAACACTATGAAAATAGAATGGTGGAGCTAAAAAAGGGTGATGGTCTGGATCCTGTTAAAAATTCTGAAGCGGACGTAATCATTATCGCAGGAATGAGCGGTATTACTATTGCTGATATACTTCAAAAGGGAAAGCACAAGTTACAATACTCCCGCCTGATTCTTCAGCCGATGCAGTCTGACGAATTCCTTAGGCGGTATCTCTGGAACAGCGGTTTTGAAATTATTTGCGAGAGGTATGTAAAGGACAATAAAGTCTATGTTATAATCCAGAGTGTATGGACTGGCAAAAACACGCAGTATTGCAGCATCGACTATATAACAGGAAAACATCAGCACCTGCCGCAGAATAAAGAATTTGCAGACTATGTGCTTAGTAAAATAAATAAATACAGGAAAATGTCAGAGGGGCTGGAGAAGTCAGCCGACAGTGAACGCAGTACCAGGTTGATGGAATCAACAGCTGTTTTAGGAAAACTTGTTCAAGTACTTAAGAATATCAAGACGGAGGGTTAACATGGATTTGCACGTAAGTGATATAATTGACTTCCTCGAGAATGCAGCACCACCACAGCTTGCCGAGAAATGGGACAATGTGGGTCTGCTGGCCGGCGAGAGAAATTCTGTCGTAAAAAGGGTCATGACATCGCTGGATGTAACTGCTGATGTTCTCAATGAAGCACTTGATACCAATACAGACCTGATAATAACACATCATCCTGTCATATTCAGGCCTTTAAAATCTATTTCGGACAGTACTCCCAAAGGCAGTCTTTTAATAACAGCAATAAGAAACAATATTTCTATTTACAGCATGCATACCAATTATGATACCTCAAGGTCCGGTCTTAACACTGTTCTTGCAAATCTTCTGGGCTTAAGTAATTTAACAGGGCTTAATACTGGACCCCGTAACCTTTATAAGATTGCTGTCTATGTACCCTCTGACTATGCCGACACTATAAAAAAAGTAATGTCAGATAATGGTTGCGGGCACATAGGCAATTACAGCGACTGTACATTCTCAGTAAAGGGTAGCGGCACATTCAGACCGCTTAATGGTTCAAATCCTTTTAAAGGTATAACAGGTGAACTTTTAAGCACCGAGGAATACAGGATAGAATCAATAATATCCGGGATAAGGCTACCAGGTGCAATTTCTGCCATTATCAAAGCACATCCGTATGAAGAACCTGCATTTGACATCTATAAATTGGAAATAGACAATCCATTTCACATGATGGGTGCTGTGGGTTATCTTGAAAATGAAATGCCTGTTGATAGATTTATCAGACATGTAATTGAGAAGCTTGATACTGAAAGTGTCATGCTTGCCGGAAACAGTAATGGTATTATTCGAAAGGCTGCAGTTTTCTGTGGAGCATTTGATGGTAACACCTCAGGGCTGATTCGTGAAAAACCTGATATATTTGTTACAGGCGAGATAAAATACAATCAGGCGGTTGACCTTGTTGACTGC
>CAYYGK010000032.1:4303-17399 GCA_964471145.1 uncultured Eubacteriales bacterium
TCAGGGCAGGCCATTTCCATACTGAAAAACCTATGCAGGAGGCTGTTGCAAGGTTATTAAGACAAGCTTTTAAGGGAGTTGATGTTTTCACAGCCACTTCATCAAAGGATGTCTTCAAGCCGTATTTTAAGAAACACTGATATGTGAGCACCTTTTGTAAAGAATACTATATATAATTCTTTTAAAAGAGGTGTCATCCATGAAACCTGATAAAGGCTATAATATTAAAGATACTGAAACTGCTGCAGAAACATCTATAATTCGACATGGTGCGAGTAAAGGCAGAGCATTTATCAAGAACCGGAGAACCAGGACTGTAAAGGAAGCGCTGGAAGATGAAACATCATTTGATGAAAACCCGGAGCAGAAATTTGACTGATTTTTAAAAAGCAGGAAGCTAACGAGCTTCCTGCTTTCCTTATGGCTCCCCAAGTAGGACTCGAACCTACGACCCTGCGGTTAACAGCCGCATGCTCTACCAGCTGAGCTATTGAGGAACATCATCCCCTGCAAACACATTTCCTATTATAATGGTGAGTAGTAAAAGGGTCAAGAACTGTTTTTGGGCTGTTATCCTTATTCCCCGCCCTTTTACACCGTATTATTAAACCTTTCTTTCAATTACTGCTGATTACATATTCAGTCAAGGTAATCCTTAAGCTTTTTGCTCCTGCTCGGATGCCTGAGCTTTCTCAAGGCTTTTGCCTCTATCTGCCTTATCCTTTCTCTTGTTACATTGAATTCTCTTCCCACTTCCTCAAGGGTTCTTGCTCTGCCGTCATCAAGACCGAACCTCAGCCTCAGTACTTTTTCTTCCCTGGGTGTCAGGGTGTCAAGCACATCGATAAGCTGTTCCTTAAGCAGCATGAATGCAGCAGCTTCAGCAGGTGCAGGAGCATCATCATCCGGTATAAAATCACCCAGGTGGCTGTCTTCCTCCTCCCCTATTGGTGTTTCCAGGGAAACCGGCTCCTGGGATATCTTCATTATCTCCCGTACCTTTTCAACCGACATGTTCATTTCAATGGCAATCTCTTCGGGCTGCGGTTCTCTTCCAAGTTCCTGAAGAAGCTGCCTTGAAACCCTTATCAGCTTGTTAATGGTTTCAACCATGTGCACAGGAATCCTTATAGTTCTTGCCTGGTCAGCAATTGCTCTTGTTATGGCCTGGCGTATCCACCATGTTGCATATGTGCTGAACTTGTATCCCTTGGTATAATCAAATTTCTCAACAGCCTTTATAAGTCCGAGGTTCCCCTCCTGTATAAGGTCAAGAAACAGCATACCCCTTCCGACATATCTTTTGGCAATACTTACAACCAGCCTCAGGTTGGCTTCCGCCAGTCTGCGTTTTGCTATCGGGTCACCTTTTTCCATTCGTTGTGCAAGCTCTATTTCATCCTCAGCTGTAAGCAGGGGAACCTTTCCGATTTCCTTAAGGTACATGCGTACAGGATCATCAATGTTTACTCCTTCAGGTACGCTCAAATCAAGATCCTTGCTTTCTTCATCTTCTGTTGCATCATCTGGGTCATCCACAACCTCTATACCCATATTTTCAAGAGTCTCATATATCTTTTCAATCTGTTCAGGGCGAAGGTCCACTTCTTCATAAGCATCCATTACTTCTTTGTAGCTGAGCATACCCTTTCCCCTGCCCTTTTCAACAAGTTCCTTAAGTATTGTTTTTCTGGTTTCACTGGTTTGTTTCAACGTCTCCCCTCCTTCCTGCAAATGACCTGGTTCTTGTCATTTTCAATGTTATTTCATTTAATTCCTTTTCTAATACCAAAACAGTTTCTTTATCCATCATATCTCTATTCTTAAGTTCCTGTTTTATTTCCTTTCTTCTTCTCTCCATCCTGTTTATTCTTATCCTCCTGACAATATCCAAAGGTTTTTTGCTTTCATCAAACTTGCATTCCTTTTCAATAATGGCTGAAAATATCTGTGCCTCCTTTGTGTCCAGTATGTTTAACACTTCAGCCGGTACAACCATGTTATTCTTCTCAATCCTTTCAATTACATTCCGTACTGCTTTTGAAACCGATTCATACTTAAAATCCTCCAGGCAGACATTGTCTGCTATATACTGATACATGCTGTTGTCAGTTGACAATACCGCAAGCAGCATCAGTTCGTCATGCAGCTCTTCACTGTCTCTGCCCTTTTTACTTTCCAGTAAGGTATCTTTCCCATTTTCAGCAAAATTAGCAGTAATCCTTGTCTTATGCCGTCCGTTCCCTTTCTTTTTTAATACTTCCTCATAAAGAGAGTCTTGACTTATTCCATACTCTCCGGCCAGTTTATTTATATATACCTCCATTTCCACCCGGTTATACATGCTGCTTAAAACTCCAGCCATCCTGTCAATGAATTTTATTTTACCCTCCGTAGTACCATCATCCATTTCTTTCCTGTATTCTGCAATCTTGTATTCTACAAGAGGCAATGCATCTTCCACAAGACTTAAAAATGCATTTTTGCCGTTCTTTCTTACATAGTCATCAGGGTCCATGCCACCCGGGATACCTGCCACCTTTACGCTGCACCCTATTCTGTCCAGCATCTCCAAACCTCTCATCGCAGCATTCTTGCCTGCCGTATCCGCATCGTATGCAATTATTATTTCGTCAAAGTATTTCTTAAGCAGCCGTCCCTGGCTTTCAGTCAATGATGTACCAAGTGATGCTACACTACATATTATTCCACTCTGATGCAGCGATATAACATCCATATACCCTTCAACCACAACTCCCATACCCATTTTTGATCTTTTTGCAAAGTTCAGTCCATAAAGGTTCTTTCTTTTGTTATATACCGATGATTCAGGTGAATTCATATATTTGGGCTTCATGTCTCTTATGACTCTGCCCCCGAAACCTATAACATTTCCCCGTATGTCAAATATGGGAAACATAACTCTTCCCCTGAATCTGTCATACAGCCCCTTACTTCCATTTATGACCAGCCCGCAACCAATTAAATCATCACTTTTATAACCCTTATCTGTCAGGTAGTCAAGAAGGGAACCCTCTTTGTCGGCAGAGTACCCGAGTCCAAACCTGACTGTCATTTTATTGGTTATGCCTCTCCTCTTCAGAAATTCCCGCGCCTCACTCCCCTGTTTCGATACCAGTATATTATGAAAAAACTTTGCGGCCTCTGTATTAATATTAAGTACCTTTTTACGGAGTTGGGCCTTTTTTTCCGCATCTTTGCCTCCCTGCTCCGGAAGGCTTATCCTTGCCCTGTCAGCTAGCAGCTTTACTGCCTCAATGAAGTCAAGGTTTTCAATGTTCATTATGAAATGAAACACATTTCCACCTTTGTCACATCCAAAACAGTTAAATATCTGTCTGTCAGGAGTTACAGTAAATGAAGCGGTTTTTTCCTTATGAAACGGACAAAGCCCAAAGTAATATTTACCTTTTCTCTCCAGTTTTACATACTCGGACACAACATCCACAATGTCATTTCCAAATCTTATCTCTTCCAGAAGTTCTTCCGGATATAAAGCACTCATATTTCATTCTCCGGACTGTACAGTATAAATCTCCCTTTCTCTAAATAAATATATAAACCACAAATCATATTACTGTATATAGCTGCATACTTAAATAATTGTTCGACATAATAATTAATAATCCTTCTTTTTTAACAAAAAAATAAATTTGTTCACTTCGATGTATTATTCATACCCCCTGTAAATCGTTTCATTCTATACAAATACTGTGGCATTTATTCTCATTGTATGATATCCGGGATTATGTTAACATAAATAGCACAAAACAATTATTACTGCACAGGTATATGCTTATTATTATGGGGTGTGAGGGTGAACTAAATGCAGAAGATTATACAAAAGAATATGAGTAAAATTATAAAGCAGTTTTCATGCCTTAATCGTTTTACAAAAAAGATGATTTTTATCGGATTAGGCCTGTTCCTTGCTATTTTTACTGCAGGAACAGCTCTTATGGGTATAAACAGGCTGCTTATACCCTTTGACCCCTATCTTGAATATATCTCTGTTGAGATTGTCAATAAGAGCTTTATGATACTTGCGGAAGTTGTCATAGGCTGCCTTCTGGTGGATTATATCTTCAAAAGGTAAATCCTATGCCCTCCTTGCAGCTTTCAGCCTTGATTGCTTGTACATCATCCATAACGGACTCGCTATAAATATTGATGAATAGGCGCCGCTGGCTAATCCGGCAATAAGCGGAAGGCTGAAATCCCTTAAAGACTGTATGTTGTTCACTGATGCAAATATATACACCGTAATAATACAGAACAAAACAGTTACTGTTGTGTTTATTGACCTTGTCAGTGTTTGAAGAACACTTCTGTTTACAAGCTCCTCTATTTTTTTTCTTCCCATCAGGGTTGTGTTTTCCCTGATTCTGTCATATATTATTATGGTATCATTGAGCGAATACCCGAGTATTGTAAGAACTGCCGCTACAAAAGCCTCATTTACCGGTATCCTGAATATCGTATACACTGAAAACATTACCATTGCGTCATGTACAAGAGCTGCTATTGCCATCATAGCCGCCGGAAGCCCCGACATTACGCTAAACCTCCACCATACATATATCACAATCAGCCCTGATGCTATAAGAGCGGCTGTGATTCCCTTGTTCATCATTTCCTTCCCTATAAAGGGATCTACGCTTTCCACCTGCATTTGCGCATCCTGCCTGACATTATACTTATCCCTCAGCAAATTCACTACACTGTTTATTTCTACATCAGTAAGCGTGTCTGTACTGCCAACCTTAAGCATCAGTATGTTTATTTTATCCTCTGTACTGTCAGGATTGTATGTCTTTAGTTTCTGTGCAGACACATTCTTTCCTATCAGGGAAGATACTTCATTCTGTATTTTTACAGTATCAAAGTCTTCTCCCTGCATCTGTATCTGCAGTATGGTTCCCCCCTGAAATTGTATGTCAAGCTGCAAACCATTCACTGCAAAACCGATCAGTCCTGCAGCAACTATAATTAATGAAAGCGCAAAAAAGTATTTTCTCTTTGACATCAAATCTATCACACTATTACCTCCCTATGCACCATAAAGCCAGCGTTTTTTAGCCATGTCAATGTTTGCTACCGATTTGAGCATAATTCTTGAAGCGGTTATGGCTGTCAGAAAACTCAATATTACACCCAGCCCGAGAGTTATCGCAAAACCCTTAATCGGGCCTGTGCCCAGCCAGTAAAGAACAACTGCCGAAATCAGTGTTGTTGTATTTGCATCAAGTATCGCCGCAAAGGCCCTTTTAAAGCCTACATCAATAGATGCCTTTAGAGTTTTTCCGCTTTTTAGTTCTTCCCTGATGCGCTCGAATATGATAATGTTTGCATCAACACCCATGCCAATTGAAAGTATGATTCCTGCTATTCCCGGAAGTGTCAGGGAAACTCTCATCGCCGATATCAACAGCAGTTCAAGAACGACCAGTCCGTAAAGTGCAATGTTTGCAAGCAGTCCTGGAAGCCTGTAGTAAGCAATCATAAACAGAAAAACTATCATGAATGATATTATACCTGCATTTACCGCCACCTTAAGCGCTCCCTCGCCAAGTATCGGGCTTATGGACCTTAAGTCCTTTGCAACCATCCTGAAAGGGAGAGCACCGGCATTAATTGTTTCTGAAAGCCTTTTTGCTTCTTTTATAGCTTCCTGGTAGGTAACTCCGCCCAGCGTTATTATCGCATTGCCTCCTGATATTTTTGTCTGTACAACAGGTGCAGAAATAAGCTCATCATCCATGAAAATTGCAATGGGCTTTCCAATAAGGCGTCCTGTTGCCTCTGCAAATCTCTCGCCGGCATCACTGGTTAGTTCCAGACCCACAGCCATCTTGCCGGTATCCCTGTTTTGCTGGGGGGCAGCGTTTTTTACGTCATCCCCCTGAAGTATTATATTCCCTGTGGGCTTGTAATCTCCGTCCTCATCCTTGAGTTCTTCATCAACCTCCTGAAAGGTCAGCAGTGCAGTCTTTCCAAGCTCATCAACCGTAGCCTGGGGATTGAAATCTTTTTCCCCCGGTTTCCAGGGTATTTCAACAATTATCCTCTTGTGCTCATGTTCTATTGTCACGTTCCTGTCGAATATTCCTTTACTGTCCAGCCTTGTATCTATTATCCTCTTTGCCGAATCCAGCTGATCGCTGGTCACGCTTCCCAATCCGGCATCGGGGTATAGCTGTGTGTAAACGCCTCCTCTTATATCTATGCCCAGCCTTATGTTGTTGACACTTTCTATGCCAAGCGCAGGAGACCCATAGGCAACAAGATAGGTTACTAAACCCAGTATCAGTATTATAAATATGAAATTGAGACTACTGTTCTTTTTCATTCCGTGTCCTCCTTACAACATAGAAATCCGCCAGTCGAACTTTTATTGCAAAGCCGGCGGTTTCACAATCGATATTATATAATTAACGTAATATAACGTCAATAGTGTTATTCAAATAAGCTTAACAACGCAAATTGCTCCATATATCACCCTGTGCCATTTCATATTCCTGTGCCCTCACCCATATGGCACACTCAATTCTTTTCTTTTCAAGCTCACATCCCGTCTTGTAAGGCTTGTCCACACTTCCATTCATATGATATGCATTTGCTGCACATCCACCGCCGCAGTAATATTTAGCCCAGCAGTTGCTGCATTCCTCCCTGGAAGTTATATCCGATTCCTCAAAAACTCTCTTTTTTTCAGGATTAAGAACACCTCTGTTTTTTGAAAACACACTTCCCATTACAAAGTCTTCATTACCAACGAACTGATGACACGGATACATGTCACCCTCCGGTGTGACAGCAATATATTCATATCCCGCACCGCATCCCTTAAGTCTTTTCCATATGCAGGGGCCCTGGTTTAGATCTATTTCAAAGTGAAAAAACTTAAAACCCTTCCCTTGTTTTTTTCTATTTACATATTCATAGGATAGTTTTTCGTACTCGTTGAATATTTTTTCCAGCATTTTATCACTTATCGCATATGCTCTGTCAGGGGGCGCAACAACCGGTTCAACAGATATACTCTTAAATCCCAGATCAGCCATATGGAGAACATCTCTTGAAAAATCAAGGTTGAAAGCAGTATATGTTCCCCTTACGAAATGGTCTTTTTCACCCCTTGCCCTTGCAGCCATAATTATATTGGGAACAACTGTATCATAGCTGCCTTTTCCATCAGTCATCCTTCTTAAACGGTCATGCGTTTCTTTCCGGCCGTCCAGGCTCATCACCAAATTTTCGAATTCCTTATTGATCCTTGCCAACAGTTTCTCATCCAGCAGCACACCATTTGTTGTCACAGTAAACCTGAACCGCTTTCCATAATCTTTCTCTATTGACCTGGCATATTCAACTGTTTTAAACATGGTTTCGGTATTCATCAGCGGCTCACCCCCGAAAAAGTCAACTTCCAGGTTGCTCCTGCTGCCTGAATTCCTGACAAGAAAATCTATGGATTCAAATGCCGTTTTGGTGTCCATCAGGAGTCTGCCGGTACCAAAATCCCCTTTTGAGGCAAAACAGTATCCGCACCTCATGTTGCAGTCATGTGAAATATTGAGGCACATGGCCTTTACCGCATTATCATTGTTTTTATGAACGGGAATACTTTCGGCAAACAGCAGCCCTTCAGATTCAAGTAGAAAAATCTCCTGCAGAGCCTCACACACTTCGCTGTATTCATGCCTGTCCTTTAATTTCTTATGGACCGCTTGTGAAAGTTCTTCCCTGTCCAGGGTAAAACCTTCTTCTCTTAATAGACTATACGCATTGACAGCACTATAAGCGGTGTCATCAAAAACATGAACCGCTCCGCTGTTTACATCAAGAACAATATTGGTGCAGTACAACCTGTAGGTATGTATCATCAGAGTTTACCGTCTCTCACACCTCTGGTTGCCAACAGTACAGGATGTTTTGCATGCAGACTGACAGGATGCCGGACACTCACCACAACCCTGCCCTTTTCTTTTTAAGTCCAGGTTCTTTCCGCTAATTGTCTTTATATGCTTCAACTTCAACGCCTCCGTTTATAGTATTCATGTATTACGTTCTTCCCGCTGACGGTCTTTTCATATTGACTCCAACAATACCGCCTATTGCTCCGCTTATTCCTCCAATCAATATCATTGTAACAACATATCTGTTGATTGAAAAGTTTCCAAATACCATGCTGCTAATAATATAGAGTATCAGCATGTATACCAGCCCTGCAAAAAGACCATTGAGCCAGCCCCTGCTTCTTTTACTGAACGATGAGAGCATACCAGCTATAAATATGCTGATTACTGATGTTATAAGCACGGCACTGTCTATATAGCTTTCGGAAAATTCCATGCGGCTGAGTATCAGTGAAAATACAGCAAATAATGGTATTGTCAGCATATATGAAAACCCTATACCTTTTAGCATTATGCCTAAGCTGATGCCCCTGCTGTTGTTCTCTTTGTTCCCCGACATATTGAATGCACCTCCCAACAGATTGGTGCTGCATAAGGCAGTACCCTTAATATATCTATTGCAGCGCATTCAATAATAGAACACCGGGACATGTAAGCTCTTTTAGGCCTTTATAAGCTCCTTGACTTCCTTTATAGCCCACTTTTTTACATTAATCTTTGTTTTCTCTACTGCTGTTTCAATAGTCAGCTCATCATCCTTCATGCTGAGCACTTTGCCCGAAATACCGCCAATTGTCGTAATTTCGTCACCAACTCTGAGTGCTTCCAGCATCTGCTTTGTTTTCTTTTCCCTTCTCCTCTGTGGCAGGAAAAAAAGCAGGTACATGATACCAAGAAACAAAACAAAATATACCACTACACCAACTATACTGTAATTGCCATCCATTTCTATCCCTCCTGTATTGTCATAGCCTTTAAGGCTTTTATTCCTGCCGTTTAAAGAATTCGTTTCTAAAACTGGCAAGACTATCATCTATTATAGCCTGTCTTATGCTTTTCATCAAGTGCAGAAGAAAATAAAGGTTGTGGATGGTGGTAAGCCTCAATCCGAGTATTTCCCTGGTCTTGAGCAGGTGCCTTATATAAGCTCTTGAAAAATTCGTGCAGGCATAGCATTTACATCCCGGGTCAAGGCTTCTAAAGTCCTCTGCATAAACAGCATCCCTCACTATTATCCTTCCGGTTTGTGTAAAAACAGTCCCATTCCTTCCTATGCGGGTAGGCATTACACAGTCGAACATATCTATACCCCTTATAACGCTCTCTATAAGGTAGTCCGGGCTTCCCACACCCATAAGGTACCTCGGCTTTTTTCCCGGCAGAAGCGGTATGGTTACATCCAGTACGTCATACATTGCCTCTGCCGGCTCTCCTACGCTAAGGCCCCCTATCGCATACCCGGGAAAATCCAGTTCTACAAGCTCATATGCACTCCGCTTTCTAAGCTCAGGGTATATCCCTCCCTGCACTATGCCAAACAGTGCCTGTTTTTCATTCCGTCCGTGTTCCTGCCTGCACCGTTTTGCCCACCTGGTTGTACGCATAAGGGAATTCCTGGCGTAATCAAAATCGCAAGGGTACGGGATGCATTCATCAAAAGCCATAATAATGTCAGCACCAAGGTCATTTTGAAGTTTAATGGCTTTTTCCGGACTGAAAAAAATTTCCGACCCATCTATATGAGACTTAAACTTCACACCTTCTTCACTAATATCCCTTAATTTTGCAAGGCTGAAGACCTGAAATCCCCCGCTGTCTGTGAGGACCGGCCCCTTCCAGTTCATAAAGCCGTGAAGGCCCCCCGCCTTTTTAATAATGCCGGTTCCGGGTCTCAGACTCAAATGATATGTATTGCTCAGTATAATTTGTGCTCCGGCACCCACAAGCTCATCCGGTGATATGCCTTTTACAGTTGCCTGTGTACCAACCGGCATGAACGCAGGGGTGTCAAAGCTCCCGTGTGGGGTATGCACCCTTCCCAGTCTGGCATCTGTTTGACTGCATTTTTTTCTAAGTTCAAATTCAACGGGTTTTTTCAATAATACCTCTCCAATATCTTATAATATCATCATTGCATCTCCGAAGCTGTAAAACCTGTATCCTTCTTTCTTTGCTGTCTCATAACAGTTGAGTATCCTTTCACGGCCCGCAAATGCTGATACAAGCATTAACAGTGTAGAACACGGCAGGTGAAAATTTGTGATTATCCCATCCGTAACCCTGAATTTGTAACCCGGATATATGAATATGTCTGTCCAGCCGCTGCAACTCTCCACAAATCCATCTTCCCTTCCTGCTGTTTCCAGAACCCTGCAGCTTGTTGTACCTACTGCAATAATCCTTCCTCCATTATTTTTTGTTGTATTTATTGTTTTTTCTGCCTCTTTTCCGAGCCGGTAGTATTCGGTATGTATCCTGTGTCTGGTTATGTCATCTTCCCTGACCGGCCTGAACGTCCCAATGCCCACATGCAAAGTGACTACAGCCTTTGAAACACTCTTCTTCTGCAGTTCTGACAAAAGCTCTCCGGTGAAATGAAGACCTGCAGTAGGAGCAGCAGCAGAGCCCTTCTCCCTGGAGTATACAGTCTGGTATCTTTCTATGTCTTCAGGTGTTTTCTTTATGTATGGAGGGAGAGGTACTATTCCTGTTTTCTCAAGCACCTTGTCAAAATCCCCGTTGAAGCTAAACCTGACAATGCGGTTTCCCTGCCGGACTATGTCAAGGATTTCTGCCTGTAGTTCACCGTTTTCCCCGAAAACAAATTTAGAACCCCTTTTTGCTCTTCTTCCCGGCTTCAGGATAACCTCCCAGTCATCACCTTTTATCTTTCTCAGCAGCAGGAACTCTATCCTGCCGCCCGTATCCTTCCTCTTTCCTATAAGCCTGGCCGGCATCACGCGTGTATCATTTAAAACAAGACAGTCTCCGGCATTCAAAAAATCCGCTATTTCATAGAACATCCTGTGGCATATTGAGCCTTTGCTCCTGTCAAGTACCATGAGCCTTGACATATGCCTTTTTTTCGCAGGTTGCTGCGCTATTAGTTTTTCAGGCAGTGTATAAAAAAAGTCTCTTTTATTCATAAATCATCTCTGTGTTAAGTATTCCATATTTGTTTTTGTTCATTCTACATCAGTCCCGGGATAGTAGTGCATCAATATATCCCTGTAGCCGTATCCTGCTTTGGCCATGCCCCTGGCACCTTCCTGACTCATCCCTACCCCGTGGCCCCAGCCTCTTCCTTTGAATATGTATTTAGTAGCAGTTCCAGAAACCTTTCTGTTTTTTCCACCTGCACCCATAACCGTGATACTTCCATCCCCTATACTGGATTTTCCCATAGATGTTATGGTTCTCTTACCGCTCAGTACAATTTTTATTGAACTGCCTTCAGCAGATGTGGCCTTAACATCTGCATCAGTAGAAACCGTGTACATCTGACTGTAAAGCGACCTTAAAAAGGTCCTGCAACTGCTGTTCGTGAATGTCTTGTTCCCTCTTGAACCTGTAACGGATAGTTTAACAACCCTTCCCGATTCAGACACCCTGTCAACAGAAATAGAGGAAATTTGACCAACATCAATTGATTTGCTTTTTAATTCATCAGCCAGCTCTTTCGCAGTATACTCTGCTTCCCAGTTGTAGTATATTGAGTTGCCGTCTTCAAACACGTCTTCCACACTAACAAGGTAGGGGTAGTCGTTTCCTCCCCATACATTTCTCACATCTGCGGTCCGCCCTCCACTTGAACTGAAGTAATATGTTGCAGCCGGCTGCCCATTGTATGTAACTATTTCATCTGAAGTCTCATTTACCGCTTTTCTGGCCTGCGTTGTTTCAATGCTGTAACCTTCATATGCCTGACATGAAGTACCTGATGACAGATTGAAGTTTAAATTACTGAATTTACCGGCATTTCTTACTGCATATGTTCTTGCTGCTACCGCCTGAGCCTTTAATGCTTCTATATGTGACCCCGAATACATTTCTCTTGGTACTACACCATAAAGATATTCATCCAGTTTGACTTCGTTTACTACCGTAATATCGCTTCCCGGTAATCTGTAAACCTCTATGGTTCCTCTGTAAGGTTTACCGTTTACGCTTAAAGCAGGTACAAGGCCTTTCCCTTCTACGGGAGTTGCCATAAGAACCCCTGACTTCTGTATATATGCAACATAAGGATTGCCCGGCGTGCTCTCTACAATCAATGCAGCCTGTGTATTCTTAACAACGCTGCATTTGTAGTTTTCTGATTTGGAACGCACTCCGCCAACGGCATTATTTGCAGAGTCAAGGTCAGGATAGAAGCCTGACCAGACATACCATCTTCCGTCATATACCAAAAACGCAGCAATGCCATTTCCCCTGAGCATTTCAACAATCCTGTCGGCATTCTCCCTGCTTCCATATATCGCACCTGTCCTGATGTGATACGGTCCGTGTTTTTCCCCCGATGACGGAACCCTGTCTGTGGTGTATTCAACATACCTGCTTCCGTCCTTTACAAACCAGGCATCCTTTCGCACCGTCATCTTCTGTCCGGGACTAAAAGAGGCAAGCTTTTCAGAATAGCCTGCAGTTTTATGAACTATTTCCATACCGGTAGGGGATGCAATATCTACAGAGAACACAGCATTTGATATATTTCTTGTTGCATCGGTGAAATACAGCCCCACCCTTATTTTTTCGGGTATGCCGTCACCTGCGTTGCCAATGCTGGAGTTTGCTCCATATATAAGAAATATCAACATTATCAGAGACAGTATTTTTTTTACTGACTTTTTATTCATTTTCCCACCTTTTCTTCTGTAATGTCTTCATAATATTAATTCGACAGAAACCATTATTACCCTCCAAAACAGAATAAAAAATCTTTATGTTATAAAATCTTAATAATGCCTTTCAACATGAAATTGACATAACAGATGAATTGGATTATAAAGTTATATGAATAATTGTTCATATGATAATATAAGGGAGCATATGCAATGGAAAACATAAAACATGCTTCAACTCATCATATTTCAGAGAACGAAGCAAAAAGCATTAAAGAACAGTTTGCACCCTGATGAGTTATATGCTGTTCTTTC
>CAYYGK010000033.1:0-17335 GCA_964471145.1 uncultured Eubacteriales bacterium
AGCTTGGTGTTCCAAATATAAAAGAAAGCCTGGACTATATAATGGTGATAGATTTCATTATTGCTAATACAGACAGACATTATAATAACTTTGGTGCAATAAGAAATGTACACACGTTGAACTGGATGGGAGCAGCACCTGTTTTCGACTGCGGCACCAGCCTGTGGCATGATCAGTTACTACAGAAGATAAAGCCACTTGGTGATGTACCAGGTAAACCTTTCAAGAGTTATCACTCTGAGCAGATAAAACTGGTCAGTTCAATCGATTGGCTGGACTTTTCGTTACTTGACGGAATTGATGAGGAATGCAGAGAAATATTAATTGCGTCACCATATATAGAACCATCACGATGTGATGCTTTGTGCTACGGAATACGTAAAAGGATTGACATGCTTAAGGGGCATTTTTAAGCCCCTTTTTGTGGTTCATGGCAGGTGATTCACTATTTGTTTAATTCCCTGTACTCTGCAGGTGTAATTCCATTTAACTTCTTGAATAGGGTATAGAAGTAATTGGTGTTTGAAAATCCTATTGTTTGGGCTATGTCATTAACTGTACTATCCGTAGACTCAAGGAGACTTTTTGCTTTATCTATTCTGACTTCATTTATGTATTCTGCAACAGATTTTAAAGTGTTCTGCTTAAAGACTCTTCCCAGGTAAACTGGTGACATATTGTGCTTTTTTGCAATAATGTCAATATTGAGATTAGCATCTGGATATTGTTTTTCTATCATTCCCACTATATCAGATACCAGTTCATCATGGTTTGTATTCTTTTTGAGCACTGTCTGGGAAGTTATTATATCGAACATGTTGTTAAAATGGTTGAATATATCATCAATAGTTTCCAGTTTGTTTATAGTTGAGATAAACTTGTTGAAATTATAGTCTATATTTATACCAGTAACCCTCTCTATGTTTTCAACTGCAGCGTTAATTGCAAGTGTAATCCTGAGTATTGTGATATTTAGTGTGGAATAGACATATTGCTGTGTTTCAACAATAATATCTTTGAAAATGCTTTTAGCTTTTTGTTTTCTTTTCAGCATCAGTGCATTTATCAAAGACTTTTCCTTGTGCATGGGATAATCATATTTATTAAATTCCTCATAATCAATATGCTTGTTAAAAATAATACATCCATGTCCCATATATAGTCTGTAATTGGCTGTATCCAGTAGTTGAGAATATATAACAGAAACATTGTTGATTTTGCCTTTTTCTACTGAGCTTACTATTGCTGATAGTGAAATACTTAAATATTTGTTTACAGAATGCTGGATATTTTTTATAGCTTCGGTGAGTTTTTCTTCTTCCATAAAAAAAGTATCATCTGGAGTGTATAATACAGCGACAATATGATCAGATTCCATGTCAACGCATTCACAGATATAATTCACGGAAAGGATTTCATCAGTTATATTAATAGTTGCAAATCTGAAAAGGTTTCTATCGCTTTGTATAAACTTTTTGCAAAACCTTGTGTAATTGTCTATTTTAAAGACTATCTGCAGGTAGTATCCAGTAGTGTCAAGCTTTATCTCAAAATCTTTAATTCGGCTTTTAAGTTCTTCTTCATGGTATTGTGAACCAGTCCTTAACAGGTTTCTTAGCATCTCCTGCTTTAAAGTATTAATGCTGCCTTTTCTATCATTCTGAAGTTTTTTTAGGTCACTCAATAATTTGTCTATGGGCTTATAAAGCTTTAATGATGCATAATAAGCAGTAGCAAGGCCGATCATCAGGATAATAAGACCTGTTAGCAAGGTATACTTTTTCATTATTTCAATCTTATAGGTTACAACATTAAACGGTACAACAGATATATACTTCCAGTCAACAGACTCATAACTTGGGGAATTATAAGAAATCAATGATTTCACTCCATTTACATTTGACAAAAAATAACCGGAATTTTTTCCGGATAAAAGTATTCTTTTGATATAATCCTTATCAGAAAGGTCTTCAAGCATTTTGACCCCCTTTTTACTTATCAGGTTACGGCCTTTATTGTCAATAATGAAGGTACTGCTGCTTTCGCTGTAATCAAGGGAGCTTATAACATTTTTCATCCAATCCTCGTGTATATTTATTGCTATTACATTATCTTCCTCAAAATATCGGGCAGGATTATCATAGAACACAAATGTATATACATTGTATGTATTTCTGGGTTGACATGAAGGATCCGATATTACTTTTCTTGGTATTGGAATAAGATGATTATCTCTTTGCCTGTTATCAATAAGTTCCAGAAAATCAGTATCAAAGAAATCCTGCACATTAAAAGAATTTTTGTTATATGAATCATAGTATATCTCTTTGGAGACACCGTTATATATATAAATTGAATGTATATGGGGAGCTGTGTTTCTATATGAATCCAGTGTGGAGAATGCTATAGATTTATCAATTTCTTCAGGTGAATTAGAATAAAGGATATTCCTTATATCCCTGTCATTATATATTTGTATGGATAGAGTTTTTGCCCAGTCCATCAAAAAGGTTGTACTGTAGCTTACCCTTGAAAGATTATGACTAATATAGGTATTTATCAACTCAAGGTCCATGTTTTCAAATAAAAGATAAAGAACAGATGAAACAGAAAACAGTGTAATTAAAATAGACAATGTAATTGCTACAAACATCCTGTAATAGTATTTGTTTGAATTTTTAAATACCCTTATTTTGGACATACCATCCATACCTCCCGTATGAAAACCATGAAGTAATTATATTATTGGTATTACGTAAGGTCAATTGTTTATTGAATATGAAAGTGGAGTGTTAATAATAACTCCTGTGATTATTACAGGTATATAGATTATAAATAATGTACATATTTTAAACGTTTGGAATGTAGAAAAATCAAATATCTTCTTTAGACTTTATAGTTTACTTTTATATTGCCATGTGCTTACAATAAATACACAATCAGCAGGGTGCAGTAGGGATAAGCAACATGAACTGGTTTAATATTAACAGGGAGACAATCATTATGAATCAAACAGCACCACTAATAAGGCTGATAAAGAAAACTAAAACTTCAGAAATGAAAAAAATGAAAAGGAGACTAAACCTGGAATTGTTCTTACTTGCCTTACCAGGCATGCTGATTGTATTTACCTTTCATTATCTGCCGCTTCCGGGAATAATCGTTGCATTCAAAAGCATTCAATACGATAAAGGTATATTTGGAAGCCCCTGGACAGGCTTTGATAATTTTAAATTTTTATTTCTTACAGACATAATAAATCGCATTACAAGAAATACAGTACTTATTAATTTGATGTTTATTCTATTTGGGACAATATTCTGTATTGCAACAGCACTTATGCTGTTTGAAATTACCAAAAGAATTTTAGTAAAGATTTATCAGACAATAATAATTTTTCCTCACTTTCTTTCCTGGGTTGTTGTGGCATTTATGTTTTATGGATTAATAAATTCACAGTACGGATTAATAAATAAAATGACTGAATCACTTGGCTGGGGAAGAGTGGATTGGTATAGCACACCTGAAATATGGCCTTTGATTCTATTGATAACCCATATCTGGAAAGCGGTTGGCATGGGAAGTGTAATATACTATGCATCGCTTATGGGAATAGACAGGGAGTATTATGAAGCAGCCGAAATAGATGGGGCTACCAAATGGCAGCAGACAATATATATCAGCATACCATTTCTCGTACCACTGGTCATTATACTGACTATACTTTCGCTGGGGAATATTATACGTGCAGACTTTGGTATGTTCTACTACCTTACCAAGGACGTTCCGGTTCTGTATTCAACAACGGATGTGGTGGACACATATGTGTACAGGGCGCTTAGAAGCCTGGGAGATCCGGGTATGGCTGGAGCAGCAGGATTGTACCAGTCAGTGGTGGGCTTTGTACTTATAATGACTACCAACCTTATAATAAAGAAAATAAGGCCCGGTTATGAATTGTTCTGATGTAAGTTACATAAAGAATTAAAGGAGCAACTGACATGAGAAGAACATCCAAAGGATTAGTATATATTCATTCATACTTCATACTGTATTGCATGTTTTGCATTATACCTTTGTTGTTATTAATATCAATATCGCTTTCAAAGGAAATTGATATAGTAAAACATGGATTTAAGCTTATTCCGATAAATCCGACAATAAGAGCCTACCAGGTAATATTTAAAAGCCCGCATAGAATAGTTGGTGCTTATAAAACAAGTATTATAGTCACCGGGTTAGGTACTGTAGCAGGCCTTTTCATAAGCTCAATGCTGGCCTATTCAATAGGAAGGAGTTCCTTTAAATTTAGAAACCACATAGCATTTTATATATTTTTTACCATGCTCTTTGGTGGCGGGCTTGTACCGGAGTATATTCTGATAACCCAGTATTTATATCTGGCTGATAATATTCTGGTACTGATACTGCCATATCTGGTATTGCCCTTCAACATATTTATATTAAGGACCAATTTTAAGAAAATACCTGAATCACTGCTTGAATCTGCAAAGATGGATGGAGCCAGTGAGTTTAGAATTTTTTATCAGATTGTCATTCCTTTGTCCACGCCGGTACTTGCAACAATAGGCTTGTTCATAGCTCTCAGGTATTGGAACGACTGGTGGCTGAGTTTATTGTATATCAATGATTCCAAGCTTTATCCGCTGCAAATGCTTTTGCAGACAATGATGTCAAATATTGATGCCATAACGGGTGACATGATAGATCAAATACAGATGGAAACCTTACTGCAGGGAAGGGAGCTGCCCAGGGAAAGTGTGAGGATGGCGATGGTGCTGGTTGCAATTGGCCCAATTATGTTTTTGTTTCCATTTTTACAGAAATATTTTGTGAAAGGGCTGACTATAGGTGCAATAAAAGGATAGCACCTAGTATTGCAGGAAATATGGGCCTATGAGGTTCGGAATGAAAAGGCGGATTTAATTAAAAAACTAGCCTTTGACAGGGAAAACCTGTTAAAATGATAAAAGGGAGGATGTTGTTATGAGTAAATTTAAAAGCAGGATGAGCATTTTGCTTGCATTACTGCTGGGAGTATCCATGTTATTTGCAGGATGTACTTCACAAGAGGAAGGGTCGGGTAATGGAACTACTACTACTACTACTACAAGGGCCGATTCAGAAGCTACTACCGGAGATGAAGGTGATAATCAGGAAGAAAGTAAAGATGAACCTGAAGAAGTTGACTTGTTCTGGTATCAGCTTCTTCCGGAGCAAAGGGACCATGAAATGGTCATGGACAAAGTGAAGGAGTACGTTAAGGAAAAGCTTAACGCAAACCTGGAAATCAGGTCTCTGGGATGGGGTAATTATGCAGACAAGGTGACAACTGCGATAAGTGCAAATGAAAAATTTGACATGTTATGGATAGCCAGCTGGATGGTTGGTTATGCTGATATGGCAAACAAGGGCGCTTTGATGCCGCTGGATGATCTTCTAAATGAGTATGCTCCCGGTACAAAAAGCCTGTTAAGTGATGAAAAGTGGGAGCTGGCCAATGTTAAGGGCCAGATTTACGGAATCCCATGTTATCAGATCATGGCCAGCCAGGGAGGTATCTGGTTCAAGAAAGAGCTTGCTGAAAAGCATGGATTTGATACTTCCAATGTAAAAACCTATTCAGATCTTGAAGCTTTTATGAAGACTATCAAGGATAATGAGCCGGATATTACACCTCTTGCCTTGAAAGGCAATTATTTTCATTATATGGACAATACATTTCCTCTATGGAGCAAGGAAGTCAGATATGTTGGCCCCCAATGCCAGGTTTATGCTGAAGATCCTACAAAAGTGCTCAGTGACAAGCTGGACCCTGAACCTGTAGATCTGCTTCTTAAAAGCTATGATATTGCTAGAGCCTGGTACAATAAGGGGTATGTAAGGCAGGATATGTTAACAATTGAAGACCTTAACCCTGAAATCAAGGCAGGCAACTATGCATGTGGATTCTGCACATACAAACCGGGTATAGTGGGTGAACTGAACGAACTGTATGGTTTTGATGTTGAAGTAGTGCCATTGGGAAAACCCAAGATACAGAGTGTTACAAGTACTATGCTTTCAATAAGTGCTACTTCCCAGAATCCTGAACGGGCCATGATGCTTATTGAACTGCTCAATACAGACAAGTATTTTTACAACCTGCTGGCAAATGGTATAGAAGGAAAGCACTACGTTAAAACTGGTGATAACAGAATCAGCCGTGTTGAAGATAATGGATACCAGCCGGGATTAGACTGGGCACTTGGAAATACAACCCTTGGATACATTACTCCTGGAAAGCCGGATAATGTACATGAAATGACCAGGGAAATCAACGACAATGCAGAAGTGGAAATTATGGCCGACTTTGTTTTTGATCCTGAAAAAGTTAAAAACCAGAAGGCTGTAATAGATTCTCTCACTACAGAATATGCAAATCCTTTATCTGTAGGGGTACTTGACCCCGATGAATACTTCCCTATTTTGGTAGAAAAAATGAAGAATGCAGGCCTTGAAGAACTGAAAGCTGAAGTTCAAAGACAGGTTGATGCTTATTGGGAAAAGAAAAACAATGAGTAATTAGTAGCTTCTTAATCTGACACGTGCCGGGTTTACTTAATTGTATTCCCGGTATATCTTAAAACAAAAAGCAATTTATAATACTGGAAAAACGGAGAATGTTTATGAACAGCGAAGCAATAGAAAATGCAGGTGTTAAGTTGCCTTATGATTTCACCTGCCCTGTAATATATGATAATGATGAATGTATAGATGCATATACGAATGATTTTGTTATGGCATGTAAATGACAAATATACCGGAGCCTGTCAAAGGGAGAAACAAACATTACCCGAATTTTCATGTGAAATGAGGTACTGGTGAAGCTCAAATAAAAGATTTTAAACTGGTGAGAAGAGATTTGCAAAAAGTATCAATAATTAAAAAGGGGGACATAAAAAATGAAAAATATCTCAATTGATAGTTATAGCTTTCACCAACTCTTATATGATGGAAAGATGGACATATTTCATTTCCTGGAAACGGTCAAATATCGGTATGATATTAATGCAGTAGGGATATGGAATGCGTTTTTAAGCAATACTGACGAAGAATATTTGAGAAAAGTGAAAGAAGCGTTAGACGAAAAGGATATGGTTGTTTCAAATATTGCAGTAGATAAAGCATCAATATGGGATGATGATCCGAAAATAAGAGAGCTTAATCACAAAAACGCACTTGCTCATCTTAGGGCTGCAGAAATACTGAATGCTAAAAGCGTTAGGATTGATTGGGGGGTAAGGGAGACAGTTTTTACAGATGCACAGTTTGAGTTTATTGTAAGAAGATATAAGAAGTACTGTAAAATTGCCTCAGATAACGGTTTTACAGTAGGACCTGAAAACCACTTTGGTGCTTCGTTAAATCCACATTTAATGATAGATATAGTTAATGCTGTTGACCATCCCGCTTATAAAATACTTGTCCATCTAGGACGCTGGAATGTAGATGAAAAAAAAGGGGATGAAATTACAGCATCCCATGCCATGCATACCCATTTAAGCAAGAAAATTAGTGAGGAAAATCTGGAGAAGAAATTGAAAATATTTATTGAGGCAGGATATCAAGGATTCTGGGGGATAGAATGTAGCTCAGGTAAGGATGAATATACACAGGCAGGTAATGTTGTAGAGTCAATAAAAAGAGCTTTAAACAATATTCTTCAGTAAAATAATAATATACTGCCGGAGGTAATTGATATGATAAAACCAGGGATAGGTATTATTGGAGTAGGTCAGATATCAAAGATAGGGCATTTGTCAAAGTATCTGGATGCAGGTGGTGTTGAAATCATCGCAGCATGTGATATTAATACTCAGGAGCTTGGCAGGGTTTGTGAACAATATAAAATACCAAACAAATATACTGATTTTAGAGAACTACTAAAAAGAGATGATGTTCATGCAGTGGATATATGCCTGCATAATAACCTTCATACACCAGTTGCCATAGAGGCTTTAAGAGCAGGCAAGCATGTATACTGTGAGAAACCTATAGCAGGATCATATATTGATGGTAAGATGATGGTTGATACAGCCAGGGAGTATGGCAAAATGCTTCATATACAACTGGCCAGCATTTACAGAAAAACTACAAAGGCCGCCCTTAAAATTATTGAAAGCGGTGCTCTGGGTAAAATATATCATACCAGGTCAACCGGGTATAGGAGAAGGGGGAGACCTTTTGTAGACGGATATGGAACTGATAATTTCGTAAAAAAAGAAATAAGTGGTGGAGGAGCTCTTTTTGATATGGGAATATATCATATTGCCCAGTTGCTTTACCTTATTGGGTTACCCAAAGTGAAAAGAATAAGTGGAAAGATATACCAGGAGCTTGACATGGATGAAACACGCAGGCAGACAAGTGGATATAATGTTGAAGAACTTGGAATGGGTTTCATTAAGTTTGAAAATGAAATAACTATGGATATTATTGAATCTTGGGCAGTACATATGAATGAATTTGAAGGAAGCAGCATATTTGGATCAAGAGGAGGAATAAAAATGAAACCATTTACATATATTACTACATTCTGTGATATGGAGATGGATTCCACCTTTAAACTAGATTCGGCAGATACTCGTTGGCACAGCTTGAACCCTAATGAAGATGCTTATAACTCTTCTGTACATCACTGGATTGCTGCGCTGCAGGGGAGAGTAAAACTGCTTCCCACTGCAGAACTGGCACTGCAGACCATGCTTATACAGGAAGGAATATATATGTCAGATACTTTAGGATGTGAAGTTTCATCAAAAGACGTAACTGAGAATTCAAAATCAACAGCAATAAATCTGTAATATATGTATATTATACAAGGGTGCATTAAATAAGGATGCACCCGGGAGGCATGGGAAATATTGAAAAGTAATGTTAATTCAAACTTGTTTCCATTTCACTTTATACTTTTGTACATCTTAACATACATGAGTAATGCTGTTTATGGTACTTTTATACCTGTATACCTTGATAATGAAGGGTTTAACAGCTTTGAGGTAGGGACGATTTTATCATTAGGGTCTGTTATTGCCATTTTAGCACAGCCTGTATGGGGGATCGCCAGTGATAGGGCAAAGTCAAAGAACACCATGCTGCAGCTGATGATTATAGGAAGTGCTGTAGCAATTATCTTTTATCCCATATCAAAAAATTACTTTTTTATTATAGCAATTTTTTCAGTTTTTACTTTCTTTAAAATATCCATAATTCCTCTTAGCGATACAATTACCTTGGAATATCTTGATTCTTCAAGTTTTAAATATGGGCCCATAAGAATGGCAGGAACTATCAGCTACTCGTGTATGGCAGTATTGGCAGGATTTTTAATGAAGGATAATATAAGGATGATTTTCCCGCTTTACTTTTTAATATGTGTAGGAGCTTTCTTTAATAATTTATTTTTACCAAAGGTTAAAGGGCATCAAACTAAGGAAAACAAGGTTTCGTTTATGTATTTGTTTAAAAACCGGATGTTTGTGTTAATGATTATTTTTAATCTTATTATAATGACTTCACTTAACTATTATAATACATTCTTCCCAATATATATAAAGAGGCTGGGCGCTGACAACACTCTTCTAGGCTTGTCCATGTTTGTCGCAGCCATGAGTGAAATACCGTTTCTGATGTTTGCAGATAGAATTGTAAGAAAGCTTGGATTCTGCTTTAGTATGATTTTAGGGGGGGTAGCCATTTCCATACGCTGGCTCTTATTCTCAGTTGTTAACAATATATTTGCTGTAATACTTGTGAATTCTCTTCACGGCGCAACTTTTATTGTTTTTGTGTTTTGTATGGCGACATACATTAATAAGCATGTACCCAGGGAGTTAAAAGGTTCAGGACAATCTCTCAATGGTTTAGTAGTGTTTACTTTGTCACGTTTGGGGAGTGTAATCGGAGGGGGGCTGAGTTACAAATATGGAATACAGAAGACATTTTTCTTAAGTTTTTTATTTACATTTTCTGCTGTAATAGTGTTTTCGATTGTTTTTAAAAAGTTAAACAATTTGAAAGACAAAGGATCTATACAAGTATGAGATTTATAAATGTAAAATATAAATACTAACTGCCAACAGGTGCATGTGTTTCACCCGTTATTTTTTTCATGAACTCTTTCTGCTGCTAGTATAACAGGTATATAAATTATAAACAATGTACATATTTTAAACGTTTACAATGTAGAAAAATTAAATATCTTCTTTAGACTTTATAGTTTACTTTTATATTGCCATGTGCTTACAATAAATACACAATCAGCAGGGTGCAGTAGGGATAAGCAACATGAACTGGTTTAATATTAACAGGGAGACAATCATTATGAATCAAACAGCACCACTAATAAGGCTGATAAAGAAAACTAAAACTTCAGAAATGAAAAAAATGAAAAGGAGACTAAACCTGGAATTGTTCTTACTTGCCTTACCAGGCATGCTGATTGTATTTACCTTTCATTATCTGCCGCTTCCGGGAATAATCGTTGCATTCAAAAGCATTCAATACGATAAAGGTATATTTGGAAGCCCCTGGACAGGCTTTGATAATTTTAAATTTTTATTTCTTACAGACATAATAAATCGCATTACAAGAAATACAGTACTTATTAATTTGATGTTTATTCTATTTGGGACAATATTCTGTATTGCAACAGCACTTATGCTGTTTGAAATTACCAAAAGAATTTTAGTAAAGATTTATCAGACAATAATAATTTTTCCTCACTTTCTTTCCTGGGTTGTTGTGGCATTTATGTTTTATGGATTAATAAATTCACAGTACGGATTAATAAATAAAATGACTGAATCACTTGGCTGGGGAAGAGTGGATTGGTATAGCACACCTGAAATATGGCCTTTGATTCTATTGATAACCCATATCTGGAAAGCGGTTGGCATGGGAAGTGTAATATACTATGCATCGCTTATGGGAATAGACAGGGAGTATTATGAAGCAGCCGAAATAGATGGGGCTACCAAATGGCAGCAGACAATATATATCAGCATACCATTTCTCGTACCACTGGTCATTATACTGACTATACTTTCGCTGGGGAATATTATACGTGCAGACTTTGGTATGTTCTACTACCTTACCAAGGACGTTCCGGTTCTGTATTCAACAACGGATGTGGTGGACACATATGTGTACAGGGCGCTTAGAAGCCTGGGAGATCCGGGTATGGCTGGAGCAGCAGGATTGTACCAGTCAGTGGTGGGCTTTGTACTTATAATGACTACCAACCTTATAATAAAGAAAATAAGGCCCGGTTATGAATTGTTCTGATGTAAGTTACATAAAGAATTAAAGGAGCAACTGACATGAGAAGAACATCCAAAGGATTAGTATATATTCATTCATACTTCATACTGTATTGCATGTTTTGCATTATACCTTTGTTGTTATTAATATCAATATCGCTTTCAAAGGAAATTGATATAGTAAAACATGGATTTAAGCTTATTCCGATAAATCCGACAATAAGAGCCTACCAGGTAATATTTAAAAGCCCGCATAGAATAGTTGGTGCTTATAAAACAAGTATTATAGTCACCGGGTTAGGTACTGTAGCAGGCCTTTTCATAAGCTCAATGCTGGCCTATTCAATAGGAAGGAGTTCCTTTAAATTTAGAAACCACATAGCATTTTATATATTTTTTACCATGCTCTTTGGTGGCGGGCTTGTACCGGAGTATATTCTGATAACCCAGTATTTATATCTGGCTGATAATATTCTGGTACTGATACTGCCATATCTGGTATTGCCCTTCAACATATTTATATTAAGGACCAATTTTAAGAAAATACCTGAATCACTGCTTGAATCTGCAAAGATGGATGGAGCCAGTGAGTTTAGAATTTTTTATCAGATTGTCATTCCTTTGTCCACGCCGGTACTTGCAACAATAGGCTTGTTCATAGCTCTCAGGTATTGGAACGACTGGTGGCTGAGTTTATTGTATATCAATGATTCCAAGCTTTATCCGCTGCAAATGCTTTTGCAGACAATGATGTCAAATATTGATGCCATAACGGGTGACATGATAGATCAAATACAGATGGAAACCTTACTGCAGGGAAGGGAGCTGCCCAGGGAAAGTGTGAGGATGGCGATGGTGCTGGTTGCAATTGGCCCAATTATGTTTTTGTTTCCATTTTTACAGAAATATTTTGTGAAAGGGCTGACTATAGGTGCAATAAAAGGATAGCACCTAGTATTGCAGGAAATATGGGCCTATGAGGTTCGGAATGAAAAGGCGGATTTAATTAAAAAACTAGCCTTTGACAGGGAAAACCTGTTAAAATGATAAAAGGGAGGATGTTGTTATGAGTAAATTTAAAAGCAGGATGAGCATTTTGCTTGCATTACTGCTGGGAGTATCCATGTTATTTGCAGGATGTACTTCACAAGAGGAAGGGTCGGGTAATGGAACTACTACTACTACTACTACAAGGGCCGATTCAGAAGCTACTACCGGAGATGAAGGTGATAATCAGGAAGAAAGTAAAGATGAACCTGAAGAAGTTGACTTGTTCTGGTATCAGCTTCTTCCGGAGCAAAGGGACCATGAAATGGTCATGGACAAAGTGAAGGAGTACGTTAAGGAAAAGCTTAACGCAAACCTGGAAATCAGGTCTCTGGGATGGGGTAATTATGCAGACAAGGTGACAACTGCGATAAGTGCAAATGAAAAATTTGACATGTTATGGATAGCCAGCTGGATGGTTGGTTATGCTGATATGGCAAACAAGGGCGCTTTGATGCCGCTGGATGATCTTCTAAATGAGTATGCTCCCGGTACAAAAAGCCTGTTAAGTGAAAAAAAATGGGGCCTGGCAAGGGTTAAGGGCCAGATTTACGGAGTACCCTGTTATCAGATATTTGCCAGCCAGGGGGGAATGTGGATTAAAAAAGAATATGCTGACAAATACAATATTGATGCATCAGAAATTAAGACCTACAAGGACATTGAGGAATTCCTGAAAATCATCAAGGAAAATGAACCTGATATCACTCCGCTGGGAGTTAAAGCTGCAGATGGAAACTACGCACACTACCTGGATGACACATTTCCAATGTGGAGCAAACCTTTGAACTATGTAGGACCGCAGTGTCAGGTATATGATGAAGATCCTGCAACAGTGCTAAGTGATAAACTGGATCCAGGGCCAATAGAGCTTTACCTGGAATCATGCAGAATTACAAGACGCTGGTATGAAGAGGGATATGTAAGAGAGGATATCCTCAGCATTGATGATATTGATTCAGAAATAAAAGCAGGCAAGTATGCATGTGGATTTGCCGGATATAAACCTGGCGGAAAGGCTTCACTGGAAGAAAAATATGGGTTTGAAGTTGAATATATACCTCTTGGAGCACCTGAGATCCAAAATATAACTGCTACCATGCATTCAATAAGCGCAACTTCTAAAAACCCGGAAAGAACGATGATGCTCATTGAACTGATCAATAATGACAAATACCTTTACAACCTGCTGACGAATGGTATTGAAGGAAAACACTATATCAAGACCGATGAAAACAGAATAGCCCGTGTTGAAAACAATGGATACCAGCCCGGACTTAACTGGGCTCTTGGAAATACTCTTAACGGCTTTTTGATTCCTGGTCAGGCCGATGATGTACATGAAATGACCAGGAAAATAAACGATGAGGCAAGAGTTGTTGTTTTGGCTGATTTTGTTTTTGATCCCGAAAAGGTTAAAAACCAGAAGGCTGCACTTGATGCATTAAGTAAAGAATACGGCCAGCCTATGATAAATGGCGTAATTGATCCTGATGAGAAATTTGATGAAATGGTTGAGAAAATGAAGAAAGCAGGTCTTGAAGAAGTCAAAGCTGAGGTCCAAAGACAGGTGGATGAATACTGGGAGAAGAAAAACAATCAATAACTGTATAACACTACTGTCTGCATGCCGGG
Organism: uncultured Eubacteriales bacterium; assembly: GCA_964471145.1. Lineage (GTDB taxonomy): Bacteria > Bacillota > Clostridia > Acetivibrionales > STF1-152 > CAYYGK01. Next base: position 14,007 of record CAYYGK010000033.1, read on the forward strand.
TTTACATAAAGTATACCCGGCATATTTTAAGAACTGATACAAATATTTTATAAATTATTTGAGCGGAGGAAAGATATGAACACAAGCATTGAGGGAAAGGCAGATATTGTACTGCCTTATGATAGTAACTGTCCTGTTATATATGACAACGATGAATGTATTGATGCATATACGGATGATTTTGTTATGGCTTGTGCCAGTGCAGAGAGAATAAAGCTTATAGGCATGATATCTTCAACTACAGTACGGCCCTTTAACAGGTATGTACCCCCTGGGAGCTTTGATAAAATACACCAGGACAGACTGAAAGGCTATTCAATTGCACTAGAAAGCGGGATGAAAAATATACCTGAACCTGTAAAGGGCGGGAACAGACATCTGGAAATGCCGGTAACCGGCTGGATAAAAGACACACAACCTATAAACAATCCTGGCAGCAGGCTTATTGTAAAAACAGCTTTGGAAGCATCTTACGAAAAGCCATTAGTTGTTGTAATGGGAGGCCCTCTGACGGTACTGGCAGACGCATATCTTTTGGACAACAGTATAGCTGACAAGGTAGTGGCTGCCTGGCTTGGAGATACCACTCAGGGTATAAACTACTATAATGGCTGGGCAGACCCATGGTCTGCATATATTGTTATGGAAAAAATAAGAATGGTTATGATACCTGCAATACACCACAGCCCTTATGTTCCTAAACCCATGATTGAAGAACTGCCTGATACGCCAATGAGACAGTGGATGATAGAAAAGTACCATGAAGAGGCGGAACTTCCAGGGAAACGGGACGGAGATGCTCCTCCATTAATATCCATATTAAGAAGCGATTATATACTGGAGGCTAAAAGAGTTTCCACCGGATACTGGAAAGAATATGAAGGACATACTGTACCCATGTTTAAGGATAGTAAGGAAGGAAAAACACTGGTTGCCTGTTCTACTGACAGGAAAGCTGGAACAACGGAGTGGTGGAATGTGATGAAGGACCCGAAGGTATGGGGATTGACAGAATGAAATTTTAGATAAAAGACAAAGACGGAAGGGGTGGGTTGAATGTAAAGCTGGTATAAAGTAATTTGGCATATGTAGCAAGGGGTTTGAAAATTTAAAAACGAGGTGAAATTATGAGTAAAAAATTGTATGTGAAACTGTCAGCAGTGCTTATGACGGCAGTATTAAGCTTGTTGATCCTCCCGTCGCTGAACAGTGACTGTAATGCAGCTACAATTTACTACGTATCTACTTCAGGAGACAATTCAAACCCGGGAACATTATCGCAGCCATTTAGAACTATACAAAAAGCAGCTGATGTAATGACAGCAGGGGATACCTGTATCATAAGGGGAGGGACCTATCGTGAGACTGTAACCCCATCAAATTCAGGTACAATGGGAAACACCATAAAATTTGAGGCATATCCCGGTGAAACCGTAACAATTAAAGGTACAAACGTTGTTAATAGTAATTGGACTGTTCATTCAGGTTCCATCTATAAAACAAATGTAAGCCTGAATCTTGGTTCAAAAAATCAGGTATTTGTTGATGGGGAGATGATAACAGAAGCGCGTTTTCCCAATACAGGTCTTGACTTATTAGATCCGTCCTTTATGTATGCGGACTCAGGATCTGCAACCCATATAACCGACAGTGATCTTAATAAACCTTCGGGCTATTTCAATGGTGCAACCATATGGGTTCAGGAGCAGAATGAATGGGTTGCACAGACCAGTACGGTTACATCATCTTCATCCGGAACAATATACTTCAATCAACTGTCTGATACTTCCAATATCCCGGGAGATGGAAGCGCCTACTACCTGTCAAACAAGCTGTCATTTCTGGATACACAAAATGAATGGTATTACAGCGGAGGAACACTCTATTTGTGGGCAGCAGGAGGAGTAAACCCATCAACAAAAACTGTGGAATATAAGGCCCGGGAATATGCTTTCAACCTGAATTCGAGTTCGTATATTGAAGTAAAGGGGATTGACATTTTTGGCTGCACAATTACAACCAATTCCAGTTCAAACAACATAGTCATAGATGGGATTGATGCCAAATATGTTTCCCATGCAAGGGAAATCCTGTATTATTGCTGGGGAGACACCAGTACGGGAATAATAATAAAAGGTAATAATTCTGTTATAAAAAACAGTAAAATTGCCTACAGCTGCGGAAATGGCATATCTCTGGGAGGTTACAACAGCAAAGCTGTAAATAATGAAATACATGACATAGGATACTGGGGTACTGATGATGCGGCTGTCTATCCTGAAATACTTGATGGCGACGAAAACTACCTGATAAGCCACAATACTATATACAACTGCGGCAGGAGTGCTCTTTTAGTAAAAAATACTCAAAGATTAAAAGTACAGTATAATGATATCTCCTCCTATGGAAAGATAATGAAAGATCTGGGAGGAATCTATACTTTTAACACGGATAGTGACGGAACGGAGATATGTTATAATCATGTCCATGATTGTGAGACGGGACGGCAGATATCAGGCATATATCTTGATAACAGCTCCCAGAACTACCTGGTTCATCACAATGTGGTATGGAATGTAGAAACTCCGCTGCAGCTTAATACTCCAAGCTACAACAATAAAATTTTTAACAACACATTTTATTCTGATGGATATATACTTGGTGCAGGATCCAATCTTAACTGGAACGGCGTACAAATCTATAACAATATTTTGACTACAATAGCAGAAAATGATTATGCTTCAATAGGTAACAACCTTCACTGCAAGGCATCATATTTGGCATTTGCCGACCCTTCACAGGGAGATTTTAGTATTCAAAGCGGTTCAAGAGCAATAGATGATGGACTGACAATTTCTCCGATAACAAATGGCTATTCAGGGGATGCCCCCGATATTGGCGCATATGAATTTGGAGGTTCTGACTGGACAGCGGGCTGCGATTTCACTAATCCGCCGAACCCTTCTTTTTCAATTGCCAGTGTTACATTTACACCTCCGCCTTCAGGAGAGACTTATCTTGAACCGCCAAACACCAGTACTCCAAATATTGTGACAAATGGAGGATTTGAGACCGGCAATTTTAACGGATGGGATGTAGACTGGAGCAATACTTATATTGAAACAAGCCAGGTTCACAGCGGCTCATATGCAATGAGAATCTCAGGGTTTGGCGGCAGAATGCAGACAATTTCCACAACAGTAAATCCAGGTGAGGTATACAGATTTGGCGCCTGGGCAAAAAGTACAAATGATTTAAAGGCTTTTGTCGGGATTAAATGCCTGAAATCTGACTACAGCACTCTGGCAGAGTACAAAATGATGTTTGGC
>CAYYGK010000034.1:0-17009 GCA_964471145.1 uncultured Eubacteriales bacterium
ATTCATTAGATATTCTTACGGTCAATGTACTTAGTTTTGATTTATCAAACAGACCTGCTGAAAGTAGAATATTAGTATCAAGCATCACCCTCATAACGTTCCTCCCAAATTTGATTTCTCACTTCCTTTACAGCATCAACAACATCCTGCTGACTTGTTATCCCTGCTTTTTCAGCTTCTCCTGCCATATCTTTCTGAAATTCTTCAAAAGCTAATTTATTGGAATTCAAAAGTATAACATTGTTGTTCTGCTCAACAAATACTACCTTATCTCCTTCTTTTAATCCAAGTTTTCGTCTGATTTCTATTGGTATAGTAATCTGACCTTTTGATGATATTTTTGCAACATCCATAATAACACCTGCTTTCTTTTCATTCTTTACTTTCCTTACTTATATTATATGCTTTATGAATTGAAAAAACAACAGGTAAATTGGATATTTATTAAGAGGAATGATGATTTTGAGCAACAAAAATGACTACAATAACAAAAATCATTATAGCCATTTTCATTTCTCACCATTATTAGATTTCTCTCTGATATGTCTACTTATACTATATCCGAACTGCGATACTTACCTCTAAGTCGCAAATTGGTCTTTTATTCTTAAAATCGGCGCCTTCCATATCAAAAGTAAAACTGTCTGTAACCCTTGTAAATACTGCTATTTCATAGATTCTTTCCTTTGTATTCCTACTACGCACTCCACATGGTATATATGAGGAAACATATCAACAGGCTGTACTTCAGTTATTTCAAAACCCTTCGATGTAATGAGTTTAAGGTCCCTTGCAAGGGTGGCAGGATTACAGGAGATGTACACTATTACGGATGGGTTCTCTCTGCATACGGCCTCCAGGACTGAAGTACTACATCCTTTGCGGGGAGGGTCGAGTATGACTGCTTTCGGGTGAATTCCACTGTCGAAGAGTTGCTGTGCGGCTGTTTCAACCTTTCCTGCTATGAATTCTGTGTTTTTAATGCTGTTTATGCGTGCATTTTCCCTTGCATCGGCAACCGCCTGTTCCGACTCTTCTATTCCATACACTCTTTTTGCCATTTTTGATATATAGATTGAGATAGTGCCGGTACCACAGTAAAGGTCTGCCACTGTCTCACTGCCTTTAAGATCCGCAAATTCCAGTGCCTTCTTGTACAGCACCTCTGTCTGTACAGGGTTTACCTGGAAGAAGGAACAGGGTGATATGCGGAATGTGTAGCCCCCAATAATGTCCTCTATATAGGGTTTTCCATAGACTGTGATGTTTTTTGTGCCCAGTATTGTATTTGTTCCGGCTGTATTTATATTTAGTATTATGCTCTCTACTGAAGATATTTTTGAAACAAGCTCATAGGCAAGTTCCTGCTTCCTGGCCATATCCTCACCGTTTATGACAATAATGGCCATAATCTGTCCCGTCTTAAAACCGGTCTTTATTACTATATGCCGGACAAGACCTGTGCCATTAGTCTCATTGTAAACCGATATATGGTTCCTGTTAAGAAAATCTGTTATTGTGTCCCGCACCAGCTCAATATTTTGTTTCTGTATAATACACTCTTCTCCGTATATAATCTCATGGCTCCTGTTTGCATAAAATCCTGTCACAACACGCCCTGCACTTACTCCCACAGGATACTGTGCCTTGTTCCTGTAGTTGTAAGGATTATCCATGCCGATGACTTTGCTGATTTGGGAAATACTGAGCCCGCCGATTCTCTCAAGACTGTCTCTTACCTGCCTTTGCTTGAATTCAAGCTGTGCCTCATAGGACATATGCTGCAGGCTGCACCCCCCACACTGCCTGTATACGCTGCAGAAGGGCTTTACCCTGCAGGGACTGTTCCTTATAATCTTTTCAAGCCTTGCAGACGCAAAACTCCTTCTAACACTGATAACCTTTATAACAGCTTCTTCACCGGTAATGGCACCAGGAACAAACACAGCAAAGCCGTCTATGCGGGCCACTCCCATACCGTCATGTGTCATACCTGTTATGCTAACAGTATATTTCCTGTTTTTCAGTACCATTTTATCTCCCTTTATGGCTCCTTGAGTCATTATACCCAGAAAAAAATAATAAAAATTTAAAATAGGTCTTAAAAAATCTCCAGTTTACTGATATAATGAAACAGCTTGCTAAAATTATGGTAAACAATGTTACAGTATAAGTATAATATATTAGTGCAGGCATTTATGCAAATAACCGCCTGACACAAAAGATAAAAGTGCAATATCATTTAAATTAATTTTTTGGTGGTGTATATGTAAAAGGGGAAAGCAAGGAAGCTCAAAAAGTATAATTCCATAATGCTGATACCACACTATACTACCAGGGTTAAGACTGTCAGGGTTTCGGGAATATATATAAAGTTTCTGGCATTTCTAGTCGTTATAGCAACAATTCTGAGTTCCCTTGTACTTTTCATAAAACACACAGTTGAAGAAAACATAATGCTAAAAAATGAAATAGCGGTTCTTTATGCCCTTAACTTCGATCAGAAAGATATGCTGGTAGACCAGAACCGCATGATTAACGTGGAAAGGAATGAGCTTCAAAAACTCAGCCAGGCTGTTAAGGAAAGAGACCATTTTATAAATTACAAAATAAATGAAGCGCTTGGAAAATACAAGGAAATGACCGAAACATATATAGCCAAACGCATAGACATGAGTCTTGCAAGCAGGTCAAGCGACAGAACAAACAACCCCTTTGCTTCTGACATCCGGGAACTTAGGTCACTGCTGAGTGAACTTGATGGGCTTTACCAGTTTGAGCACGATGAGAAATACGATCTTTCCCAGAGCACCACACAGCTGGAGGATTATCTGAGCTGTATACCCACCTATAAACCTTCAAAAGGCGATATATGTTCAGGATTCGGGTACAGAATACATCCAATAACAAGAAAAAGAGAATTCCATAAAGGTGTTGACATAGCAGGCCCTTACGGTGCGGACATATATGCCGCAGGTGACGGGGAAGTAGTCTACAGAGGTTATTACGGAGGGTATGGCAATGCTTTGATTATTGACCATGGTTTTGGGGTGAGCTCTCTATACGCTCATGCCTCAAGGCTTATCGCCAGTAAGGGGGAAAAGGTTAAAAGGGGTCAATTGATTGCAAAGGTAGGCACAAGCGGAATTAGCACAGGCGCTCATTTGCATTTTGAAGTACGCATCTACAATAATCCCGTAGATCCTATAGAGTTCCTAGAAGAATAAACAGTTATGAGGGGGTAAATAGCATTGTCCAGAAAAAAAATATCATCAAATTTTGACACTGTAATCGGAAAAAACACCACCTTGACCGGCGATATCAAATGTAACGGAAGTCTCAGGATAGATGGCCTTGTTACAGGTGATATCAATGCGGATGGCAATATGCTGATAGGAAAGGACGGCAGTGTCAAAGGGAACATCCAGGCAACAAACATACACCTTGCCGGAACTGTGGAAGGAAATATCAAGGCATTTGGGATACTGAGGATTATGTCCACCACCAAACTCCTCGGGGATGTACAGGTAAAAAGCTTTGTTGCAGACGAAGGAGCAGTTTTTCAGGGCAACTGCCAGATGATAGAGATTGAAGATGACAGGTCCAGGAGAAAGAACAGGCGCAGCAAGACAAGCAATGAACAACAGGATAACACCGAAAAAAACTAGGGCATATCGGATTCTTTTGGGGAGCCCCCGTTTCCGCAGGAGGTGGCTTTTTGTAGGAATACTGTTTCATAGAGCGGTATTGAGACATGCACCTTCCTGCGAAGGATACCTGCGGTACCCTTCACTGAGATGTCAATTTGTATTTTCAGGCTGATGCTGCAAATCCTGTCTGTACCCTTAACGTCATTTATTATGGATGTATTTATATAATCTATTTCAATAAGCGGGAATTTTTCCTCAGCAGCCGCCTGCAGCTCTGCTCTGAGGCCTTTTCCCAAAGCTTGTATATTATCAAGCAATGCTGCCCTGTCTAAAACCAGAACATCTCCCCCACCATTGTCACTGCTTAATTGCAATACCTTGTCACGATCTAAACCACTTAAGGATGAAAGGGTATATTCCTCTGCCCTGTCCCTCAGCAGACAATCGGCCCCGATACAATAAACATTATAGAAAACATCAAGCTTCCGGAATAAATTAAGAGAGGGCAGCATAGAATTAAAACAAGAAGCAGACGTACAGCTGAGTTTATCTTTTTTAAATTTCTTTTTTTTATGTACCACAGCCTCCTGTACAGCAGGCCTCTTTTTCTCATTAAACTCACCCATGCATTATATGGATAACAGGCTGTTTTTGTGAATGCTCATTATTGAGATACAAAAGGTCCTGTGTTATAATCTTTAATATGATTTTAAGTCCGGCATCTGCCGGCAGGGGGAAGGAATGGTACCAAAAAGCATTAACACCGACAGGCATAAGTCAGATTTCAGGCTGCATCCCTTTGCAAAAGCAGCTTTAACAGCAGTTAAGGGCGTTTTAACAATTGTCATGTTGATCGCATTTCTTGCTGCAGGTGTTATGGGCGGTGCAGTTTATGCCTATATAAAGACCTCGGATGACGTCAGCATGGATCAGCTGGATGTGGATACCAGAGGTCTTACCTCAAACATATATGACAGGGACGGTAATATTACTGCAAAACTCACCGGCAAGGACAATCAGAACAGGGAAGTTGTTGGCCATGAAGACATACCTGATTATCTGCAAAAAGCACTTGTGGCAATTGAAGACGAAAGGTTTTACAGGCATAAAGGTGTGGACTTTAAGAGGTCTGCCTCAGCGGCACTTTATTACCTTACTGGTATAGGACACAAGCATGGAGGCAGTACGATAACACAGCAGCTGGTAAAGAACCTTACAAACAGCTTCGATGAAACCCCGCAAAGAAAAATTCAGGAACAGTGGGCAGCCCTGCAGCTTGAGAAAAGGCTGGACAAGTGGCAGATAATAACCAAGTACCTCAATATGATATACATGGGCAATGGATGCTACGGGATACAGTCAGCCTCAAATACATATTTTGGTAAGGACGTATCCGTACTGACCCTGGCGGAAAGTGCGCTGCTGGTGGGCATTATAAATGAGCCCGGAACCTATAATCCGTTCAATGAGGAAGGGAGAAAAGCCGCTCTTGAAAGGCAGCGGCTGATACTTTCCAAAATGAATGAACAGGGCTATATAACAGATAATCAGTACAACGATGCCCTGACAGAAGACATTGTGTTTGCCGACCCTGGTGAAAACAGGACAACCGCACCCGTGCAGTCATATTTTGACGACCAGGTAATAAGCGATGTCATTGATGACCTTACCAAAGAATACAATATTACAAGGGAAACAGCCGCAATGAGGCTGTATAACAATGGTTACAGGGTATACTCCACCCAGGACCCGCATATACAGAAAATACTGGACGAGGAGTTCACAGGCGGGGAGCATTTCTGGACCCAAAACCCGTATGCAATCCAATATGATGAGTCTCCGCAGGCAGCCATGCTGGTACTGGACCCGTACACCGGAGAAGTACTGGGAATGTACGGGGGTGCCGGAGAGAAAACAGGAAGCAGGACCTTCAACAGGGCCACTCAGCTTAAAAGACACTCAGGCTCAAGCATGAAACCTATTGCAGTATACGGCCCTGTCTTTGACCTCAGGCTGGCTACCCCGGCAACAATAGTTGACGATGTCCCGGTGAGGATGCATACTGACGAGGAATTGAAAGAGGAGCTTTACCCCGAAAACTTTACCAGGAAGTATTTCGGTCTTACCGACCTGCGCACTGCACTGCAAAAATCCAGGAATGTCGTTGCAGCCAAGGTTTTCAGGGATATACTTGGTGCCGATAAAGCGGTGGAATACCTTAAAAGGGCAGGGATAGACAGGGAGAATGAACGATATGTGTCTCTTGCCCTTGGCGGACTGGAAGAGGGCTTGAGCCCGATGGATATGGCAGGTGCATACATACCGTTCCCAAACCGGGGAGTATATATAAAACCCAGGACATACACCCGTGTTGTAGATAAAAATGGAGAGGTTGTTCTTGTCAAAAGGCCGGAATACACCGTTGTGTATGATGAAAGCACTGCATGGCTTATGGTTGATATACTCAAGGGTGTTACAAAACCCGGGGGTACTGCTCCATACTGCAGCATAGGAGACGGAGAATCAATACCAGCCGCAGGCAAGACAGGAACATCCAGCTTCAATATAGACAAATGGTTTGTCGGCTTCACACCTTACTATGTAGCTGCAACCTGGTACGGTTACGACAATAAGGTAGAGCCCATATCCCTGCAGGAAGGCGAAGAGAGAATGAAGGCGCAGCGCATCTGGAAAGCAGTAATGGAAAGAATACATGAAAATCTTGAGCCCCGCCGGTTTTCCGACCCTCCTCCCGGCAGCATAGAAAAAAGGTACATTTGCAGCTACTCCGGCAAAATCGCCACTGAACTCTGTCATGAAGACCCCAGGGGTGATGCCGTGAGGCTTGAGTATTTCCTGAAGGGAACAGCACCGGCATATGACGACCTTTGTACACTGCATGTCAAGGCAAAGGTGTGCACCGCTTCGCAGGACATCTGGGGGAGGGACCTTCTTGCATGCGATTACTGCCCCGGGGAAACCACTGAAGAGAGGGTTTTTATCCAAAGGCCTGAGCCGTATGTACCTGAAATGCCGGATGACCCATATCCGGAAGACTGGATATATGAGCTCCCTGCAGCCGAGTACTGTACGGAACACTGCATTGATGAAGAGAAGACAGAAGAAAACCCTGCACAAGTCAAAGAACCCCAGGATGAAACCCCTTAAAAAATCAGATGAAATATTCTGCCTGTGTTGTGGTACAATTATAGTGTAAAACAAATGATATGAACAGGAGGGGCTTAATGAAACGCAGAAAGAAAAACAAGTCTTGCCTGTACTGGACTGACAGCAAGAAGAAAAAACGTTCCGGTATAATATTTTCTGCTGCCAGACTGCTGATTATTGCACTTGTCATTGCAGGACTTGCTGCTGCCGGTATATTCGGCGGAATTATGTACGGTTATGCCACAAATACCGAACCATTAAACTTAAGCGACCTGGAAGTCAGGGTTGAAACCTCATACATATATGATGAGATGGGAAACGAAATAGCATCCCTTACCGGCATTGAAAACAAAAACCGGGAACAGGTGCTGTACAAGGACATCCCACGGCACTTGAGGGATGCGTTTGTTGCAATTGAGGATGAGAGGTTCTATGACCATTTCGGAATAGATGTTTCCGGAATACTGAGGGCTGTATGGAGGAAAGCTTTAAATCCCTCAATGCAGATGCAGGGAGCAAGCACTATTACTCAACAGGTAGTAAAGAACCTGACGGGCGATGACGAACGCTCATATGACCGTAAAATCCAGGAGTGGTGGAGGGCAATACAGCTGGAGCGAAAGCTTGACAAGTGGCAGATCCTTGAGATCTATATGAATGTAATATACATGGGAAACAGTTTTTATGGGGTGCAGGCCGCTTCCAAGAACTATTTTGGAAAAAACGTATCTGAACTCTCGCTGGCAGAGTGTGCCCTTCTTGCAGGAATAACAAATGAGCCTCTTACATACAACCCTTTTGCCGAAGAAGGCAGAACCAATGTACTTAAAAGAAAGGATACAATACTGGCAAAGATGCTGGAACTCAAGCAGATTGATTCCCGTGAGTATGAACAGGCAAAAAAGGAACAAATCGTTTTTGCCCAAAAAGATACTGAATACACACTCCCTGTGCATTCATATTTTGTTGACCAGGTCATTGAGGATGTGATCAGGGATCTGATGCGCAAAAAAGGTTTTTCAAGGGACTATGCCATAACGAAGCTGTACAATTACGGACTTAAGATTTACACTACCCAGAACTCGGAAATCCAGAATGTATTGACTGATATTTTTACTGATGATACATATTTTTATGACAAAAACGATAACGCAATCAAGGAGGGAGAACACCCCCAGGCGTCTTCAGTCGTTGTTGACCCCTGGAATGGGCATGTCAAAGGTATATACGGCGGATACGGCAAAAAGAATGCCAATCGCATATACAACAGGGCAACACAGCTGGAAAGACAGCCCGGTTCAAGCATAAAACCCATAGCGGTTTACGGGCCGGCACTTGACCTGCGCCTTATAACCCCGGCAACCGTTATTGATGATATCCCTGTATACATGTACAACGACCCCAGGAAGAAGAACCAGCGCTATCCCTTAAATTTTGACCATACGTACAGCGGTCTTACAACAGTAAGAAATGGGCTTAAAAGGTCTGTAAATGTAGTTGCCGCAAAGATATGGAAGGAAATCCTGGGCCCGGATAATTCACTTGAATACCTTGCAAAACTGGGAATAGAAAGACCTGATGAGCGCTATGTATCCATTGCCATGGGAGGCCTTAACAAGGGAGTAAGCCCTCTTCAGATGGCTGCCGCATATGTTCCTTTTGCCAACAAGGGTATATACAATGAACCAATATTCTATACAAGAATACTTAACAGCGACGGTACTGTGCTGCTGGAAAACAAATCTGAATACCGCACTGTTTATGATGAGGCTGCAGCATGGTTGATGACAGATATGCTAAAGGAGGTCACAAGGCCCGGCGGGACCGCTCCCGGGTGCATAATAGGCAACGGGCAGGATATACCCACCGCAGGCAAAACAGGTACCACAAGCGACAATATTGACAAGTGGTTTGTCGGGTTTACACCATATTATGTAACCGCAGTGTGGTATGGGTATGACAACAACAAAAACCCCATACAAATAGCATATGGAGAGGAACGGGGCAAGGCCAAGCAGATCTGGACTGCAATCATGAACAGTATCCACAGCGGCCTTAAGTCAAAGGATTTCAAGGAACCCTCCAATATAGTAAAAAGAAGAATATGCATCTATTCAGGCAAGATAGCCACCGATCTATGCGAAAATGACCCGAGGGGCAGTACAGTAAGAAACGAATATTTCATAGAAGGTACCCAGCCGGACTACGGCGACATATGCGATGTTCATGTCAAGGCAAAGATATGTACCTCATGCAAGGACATATGGGGGCGGTACCTGCTGGCCGGTGAAGACTGTCCTCCAGGCACCGTGCAGGAAGTTGTTTTTATAAGGAGGAAGGAGCCGTATGTGCCCCGATTCCCTGATGAGCCTTTTCCCCTGGACTGGAAATTCGAGCTCCCTGAAGGGGAGTACTGCCACAAGCACTAGCGTTTATTTCCCACAAACAGCATGCCTCTCTCCTCACCGTTAAGAACATCTGTTGTAATGTCAGGCTTGTTTCCGTTCAGTATAACTACATCCACCCCGGTTTTATGAGAAATGAAGGGTTTTTATACAGAAGTGCTTTGGAAAAACCTGTCCAATTACAATATGTGTTATTTGGTTTTGTTGTTTCTTGCTAACTGCCAGATACCCAGTTTTCCAATTTAAGACCTTCTACCCTGGAAAACTCACTGACATTGTTGGTTGCCAGTATAAGTCCTTTGGATTTTGCGTGGGCTGCAATCAACATATCATAGGCACCTATTACCTTGCCTTTTCTTTCAAGATCAGCTCTTATCTTTCCAAATTCACAGGCAGCTGTGTCGGTATACGCCAAAATATCCAGAGGTGCCAGAAATCCTGCCAACGCAATTTTGTTCTGATATGAACCGTTACTTTTTGCTACTCCATATTCCAGTTCCGAAAGTGTAATGCAAGAAATACAAATATCATCATGCCCATAATCCTTAAATTTCTCAAAAACCTCTTTTGGTTTTTGTTTTATAATATATATGCATATGTTTGTATCCAGCATATATTTCATTATAAACCAGTCCTCTTTTGTATTTCCGGTTGATCTCTGTCTATTATGAAATCTTCCGTAAAGTATTGGGTTGATTCCTCCATGATTCTCCAGCCTGATTCCTTAGGTATAAGCATCACAATGTCTTCAAACCTTTTAATAAACACTTCATCATTGTCAATTCTGTATTCTTTGGGGAGCCTTACAGCTTGACTTCTTCCGTTTTTAAATATTTTTGCAGTATCCATAGCAGATCCCTCCAAGTATATACCACGGTATATACTTACTCTACTCCATGATTCCTCGTTTGTCAACTGTATTATTCGCTGATTACCATACTCTCTGTTCCAACAAACAGTCCAAAACAGCATTCATCCGGAATGCAGCAAGAGCTTGCAGCAAATAAACGGATGAAGTTATCCACCAGCAGGCACCTGCCCCCATTCCCTGATGAGCCTTTTCCCCCGGACTTACAAATTCGAGCTCCCGGAAGGGGAGTACTGCCACAAGCACTAGTGTTTATTCCCCACAAAAAGCGTGCCTCTCTCCTCACCGTTAAGAACATCTGTTATAACATCAGGCTTGCTTCCGTTCAGTATAACAACATCCACCCCTGAAGTAGTGGCTATACGGGCTGCTTCAATTTTTGTCTTCATGCCTCCCGTGCCCCTGCCTGTGCCCACACCGCCAGCGAAACGTTCAATTTCCGGTGTTATATGCTCAACAACAGAGAGCATTCTCGGGCTGCTGCTCTTCCTGGGGTCACCCTCATAAAATCCATCGATATCCGAAAGCATAATCAGAAGGTCTGCTTTCACAAGCCTGCTCACTACAGCCGACAGGGTATCGTTTTCGCTGAATGTATCAAGCTGTCCGGCCTGTATTTCCTCGACCGATACCGAATCATTTTCATTTACAATGGGTACGATGTTTTTTGACAGCAGTGTTTCAAATGTGTTTATAACATTCCGTCTGCCGCTTTTGTTTCCCAACACATCCTGTGTCAGCAGTATCTGCGCTACAATACGGCCGTATTCAGAAAACAGCTTGCTGTATATGTGCATGAGCTCTCCCTGGCCTATTGCTGCAACTGCCTGCTTTTCCCTTATAGTCTGAGGGATTTTATCAAGATTCAGTTTTCCGGCTCCTATTCCGATAGCACCTGAGGTCACAAGCACTACCTGCTTTCCGGAGTTTACCAGGTCGGATATAACCCTGGCCAGCCTGTCCATTGTTTTAAAATTAATCTTACCTGTGCTGTAGGTCAGGGTAGAAGTCCCCACTTTTATTACTATCCTGACGGCCTCTCTCAATTTTGTTCTCATGTCAATCCTCTTTCCGTATCAGACATTCATTCCGTATACCCTGTATGTCTTGTAGTGTTTTCCGCCTGCGCCCCTGGCATCCCTGATCATGTTATGATTAACATCACCTATCGTGGAGCCGTCACCCCACGTATATCCCATCCGTATGGATGCTCTCAGTGACTTGTAGAAAATAACTCCCGAAACACCTCTCTTGCGGTATTCGGGTATTACAAACAGTATGAAAATCCTTGCACTTTTTATGTATTTCTTTCTGAATAGTATTTTAAAGATGCCAAAAGGAAAAAGCCTTCCGTCTTTTATTTTAATCAATACCTCATTATAGTTGGGCAGCGCTACCGAAAAACCTATGGGGTTGCCTTCAACGGTGCGGGCAACATATACAAGCTCGGGCTCTGCAAGCCTTTTATAGGTCGTGGCAAACTCCCTTATAGAATCGGTGGAGGGAGGTGTAAGGTCTGCCCATTCATCAGGCATGGCAACATCAAGTACTGCCTTTATGTCCCTTATCTCCTTTTCTATGTTTTTAAAGTTTACCGGTTCCACTGAAAATCCATACCTTTTCATTGCATAGCTTACAGCCCTGTCTCTTTTTGCCCCCGCAACATCGCTAAGGTCATAATAGAACGCACAAAGGTCTATATCCTTTGTAAATCCATACCTTTCAAAGAAGTGATTATACCAGGTGGGATTGTATGAGTTCATCAG
The DNA here is from genome assembly GCA_964471145.1 of uncultured Eubacteriales bacterium. Lineage (GTDB taxonomy): Bacteria > Bacillota > Clostridia > Acetivibrionales > STF1-152 > CAYYGK01. The sequence continues at coordinate 11,858 of CAYYGK010000034.1, forward strand.
TGCCGGGGGGCTGTCGAACCCCATGAACAGAAGACCCCTGTAATCATCTCCCCCTGTAGGGGAAACCGGACCTCTTACATAGGTTATATCCCTTTGCCTCAGCCATTCAATAGCTTTATCGAACAGCGCTTTCGCCACCGTATAATCCTCTTCACATTCAAAGAGCGTTATATATCCTTTCCTGTACCCTTTTTTCCTGTTAAGCTCCTCGTCAGTTCCTGCAATAATCCTTCCCACCGTATGGCCGTTCCTTGTGGCAATGTATCTTATAAAAGGCCCCTTTTTAAAGAGAGGGTTGTTTTCCCCGGTAACTATGCCCTTAATATCCAGCCTCAGAGGCGGAACAAAGTTCTTATCTCCCCTGTAAAGCCTGTATTGAAGGTCTATAAACCGTTTAATATCACGTCTTGTTTTGGCTTCGGTAATATGTACGTCTTTTTCTCCTGTCAATGATTCTTTTGATTTTCTCATGCTGCTCCCTCCCTATGCCATAAAAGCTTATTGCAAGTATTGCCGTAAGCATCAGAAATCCCGGCACAACACCCAGAAGTATCTTCATGGCAAGAATTGCACCCGGTCCCTGCTGCTGCCCTGCAACATAGCCGGACAGGTTAAGCACCTGCCCTGTTATAAAAACACCAAGTGATGCCGAAAGCTGTCTCATAAATGATATCATGCCGTAATACGCACCCGATCTCTTCTGTCCTGTCTTTAGTTCATCATACTCTATACAGTCGGGAATAATGGAAAAAGGCAGCACATGTGCAGCCGATAAACCTATCCCCGCCAGAAAAGCAAGCACAAAAGCAGCCGTCATCATGCCCTCCCCGAGAAGGGATATTACAAAGAGTGTTAATGCAAGGAACCCCATGCCGGCAATAAATGAAGCCTTTTTGCCGTACCTTTTTGAAGCCCATACCCACAGTGGCAAAAAGAGTGCCGCCACAATGAACAAAACACCAATAATATGCTGTGAGTACGCCTCCATGTCAAGTACGTACTTTAAAAAAAACATCAGCATCACACTCACTATATCAATTGCAAGCCATGTAAGAAGGAACATTGCAAGAACAAGAAGATACGGCTTGTTGTTGAATGTCATTTTTAAACCTTCAAAAAATCCGAATTTCCTTTCCCCTGCCGTCTCCCTGCTTTCCCTGCAGCCTGCAAAGACAAAGAACGGTGAAACTGCAACTACTGTACCAAAAATAGCGCCCATTACAGTGTATCCCTTAAGTCCTCCACCCGACATTTCAACTATTATCGGAGGCAGCACTGCAGCTACAAGACCTCCCAGAATAGAAAACACCATCCTGTAAGCGGTGAGAGATGTCCTTTCGTCATAGTCTTCAGTAAGCTCCGCGGTCAGTGAAGTGTATGGTACCGCCATCCCGCTGTAAAAAGTAATATGAAGCACATACATCAGCGTTACAAACACCAGCGTCAGATGTGTATCCATATGGACAGGGATATACCAAAGCAACATGAATGTAATACCGAAAGGAACAGCCAGAAACAGAAAAAACGGCCGTCTCCTGCCCCACCGTGACTTTAAATTGTCCGAAAACCTGCCGATAAAAGGGTCGATCACAGCATCCCATATTTTTGCAAGAAGCAGTGCCGTACCTATCCATGCAGGGTTAAAACCCACAACGTCAGCCAAAAAGAACATCAGGTAGATGCTGATGATGGTAAAAGAGGTGGAAAACCCGAAATCTCCGGCACCATATGCCAGTTTGACTCCTGCCGACAGTTTCTTCATAATGGATTCGCCCCCTTAACCTCATGCCCCTCAAACAGGAACCAGTCTGATGTCCCCACGGACCGCCATCCTGTTACCCATAATTGCAAGCGCACCCTCTACACCCTTTATGTCTAATGCGTAATCTACGGCCTTCTCAAGGTCTTTTTCAGAATGTACCATGTTGCAGGCTGCAGTGGCAACAGCATCAGCAAGAAAAGTGTCCCTTGCAGCTATGACTGCTGCGTCTGCTTTTCCAAAGCTGAATGAATGTCCAACCGTACCCGAAGAAGTGCATATGCCCAAAGGTGTAGTGCCAGGACGGATTTCCAGTGCTATTCTTTTACTGAAGGAAGAAGCACCTGCATATACTCCCACTTTTCTAACAGTACTGCTCTTTAAAAAAATATCTCCCCCGTTTTCAACAATTACCTCGCGGGAGTACTGGAGCAGTTCAGTGCCTGTCATTTCAGCAATTGCACCTGCAACAGATGCCATTGGCCCCACATGTGCACTACGGGCAGCACTGCACATTCTCTGAACAATACATGGCGCACATCTATCCGCTTCTACCGGCTTGAGGCTTTCAGCAAACTCCCTGTTGCTTACAGTGTACTGTTCAATCTGCGTCCTGTACTTTCGCACAAATGCCTGAGCCTCTTTATCCAAAAGCCTTTCTGCTCCGATCATAAGGTCGGTCTCGAATACCTTTACCTCGAAAAAAACAAGTCCGCTGCCCTTAAACAACTGCCTGTATGTCCTTTTAAGGTTCATTGGAAGTAACCCTGCCGTTGTCCGTAACACATATCACATTCAGCGGACATGCATCAACACATAGTTCGCAGATGAGACACTTCTCCCTGTCAAAAGTAAGGCACCATGAGTCTCTGTCCATCTGCAGGGCTCCGGAGGGACACACAGCCGTGCATGCCCCACAGTGCACGCACCTGTCTTCCTGCCAGATAACACCCTTGTTGAAAATTGTATATTCAACACCCTGTTTCTTTACGAATTCAAGGCCTTTTTGAATGTTATCCTCCTCTCCCTCTATGTCAGCCACAAGCTTGCCCACCTTATTGAGGCTGATATCCGCATGAAGTATGTTAATACGGAGATCAAAATCCCTTACCAGGTGATAGGTGACAGGTCTTGTTATAAGGTTGGCTGAAAAATACATGGTGACCTTAATCTTTTTCATTTATGTTACCCCTTAAATCAAGTGTATTTACATTGTTGTGGTCAGGCAGAGAAGCAACCGGCTGAGAAATCAGGAATCTGCCTGCTGTTATCTGACGTTTAAGAATCCCGGCTATTTCTCTTGCCATCCTGAGGCTTGAAAGTGCAGCAGTAGGCACTTTCTTCCCTTTTATCTCCACAATACCGCTCCTTAACCGGGCATACGATACTGTACACAACGCTCCCTTCCTGCCGCTTTTGTCAACAATCTCTGTGAATATCTCGCTGTCCCTTACAGCTGTTTTAACGGCCATATCCTCGTCAAGCATCGGTATGGGTATTCCCACCCCCACAAAAAGTGAAACCCCGTATCCCTTGAACACTGCAGCCCTTATAAATCTTGGGTCCATTTCCTTTATATTGCCTGTAAGCGCCAGCGTACCCGCACCTCCTATGGGCACACCATTTGCATCCCGCTTCTGCCCCGGGTTGTGCTGGGTTCCCTCCCATGCAACATAACCCTGTGTTCCACCAAGGAAAACCCTTGTGCCTATGCCTATGGTTCTGTATTCAGGGTCATTGAGCAAAGGACTCAGTTGTCCGGAAGTAGCATAATTAACATTGCCCTCCCCGGGCAGCAGGGTACCCATGTATGTGTATATCGTCTTTTCAGAAGTGTTAACAGCAGCAGGGTAGTTCTGATAAGCATTCCTGGGATTGAACATGAATGCCTGATTTATATTGTTTTTGTTTATTGTTGTCTCAATCATCTTCCTGGGGTAGCAGTCAGTGCCGTATGATTCTGCATATAGCTTTATGTCCCTGCCTGCAATAAGGTCCTCTATTACATGGGCACCCCCGTATTCCATGCCCCGGGACTCTGAAAGCTCAGTTGCTCCTATATATGCGTCCACTGCAGCGATACCACAGTAAGCAGGAACATCATTCAGCCAGCATTTGTTCATCCTTATGGGGGGGCTGCTGTGCCCGAAATTCAGAAACACACCCGATGAACACATCGGACCGAATGTGCCTGTAGTTACAACATCAACCTCTCTGGCTGCCTGTGCAGGCCCCTTCCTGTCAACAATGTCTATAATCTCTTCTGCTGTGACAACAACAGCTTTCCTGCTCTTGATTTTTTCATTTATTTCGTCCAGGGTTTTGTATGCCATATCCCAACCTCACAACTTCTTTTCCGCATTTCCTATATTATAACGCTTTAAGCCCCTCAATTCAACTGTCTGGGCGCATCTCCCTGAAATCCTGATTCAATAACAGCTTTTATAACAGTTTTAGAGGAGGTTTGCTAACAGACAAAAGGACCGACTCCCAAAGGTCGTACGCCTTCAGAACCGGCCCTTTATCTCCTGCCCGATTTACTATTCCTTGCACAATCCGGGAAAGATACCATAGCTTCCGCTCCTGTAGAACAATAACAGGAAAAGGATAACGAAAAGCAGTATGCTGCAGTTTCCGCCAGAATAACCGTATCCGTCAGCCATTTTACAAACCTCCCTTGTGTTGTGATAATACATGATATTCATCTTTATGTTAATTGGTTACATCAAGAAAGCAGATGCTAAAACAGTAACGCTTTTTACAGTATTGAATAATATATTACTGACGAAACATACACAAAGTATAATCTAAAAGCATGGTATGAAAGGAGGCAACCGTAATGGCAGAATCAGAATCCAGGGGATTTTTAGGTGGTTTGCTGGGGGATAACTGTGAAATACTCCTCTTTATTCTTGTGTTCCTCATCCTGTTTTATGGATTTGGAGGTTTTGGAGGCTTTGGATACTCCTACAAAGAATAAAGCAAAAGTTTCCATACCCGCTCAGAAAAGGACCTTTCGAACGCCGGAAGGTCTTTTTACAAGTGTGTGATGTAACATCTTGACATAACACTGAATACTATGAATTGAGAAAGCGGAGAGGGGGGCGTTGTAATGGCTGACGGCTATGGAATACTTGGTGGTAATTGCACCATTTTATTGTTCATAATCCTCTTCCTGCTGCTTTTTTATTGCGGCTGGGGCGGATACGGGTGCAAGGAGTGACGGGTAAAGTTAATACCGGAAGAGAACAGGGGCTTTTAACGGTGTCTGTTCTCTTCCGTCCCGAATTTTAAAATTATTTGTCACACAATTTACTGCCATGAATATAATATAGTGTATTTTCGTATTACAAACGGGGGCGGGCGTATTATGTCTTTATGGTGTTTGGTGAC
>CAYYGK010000035.1:0-16844 GCA_964471145.1 uncultured Eubacteriales bacterium
GGCCACGAGGCGGCGGTGGCGGGCGACGAGGAAGGTCGAGAGCAGCAGCGTGATCCCCTGCGGTATACATCCTCATAATAGTGACAGCTTATACCAGTATATACTGAAAGATTTTTATATATTTTTTCTGTCCTTTCCTTTTCAGCTATTGTGTTTATATGAATTATGTCAATACTTTTCAAGTCCGGATACTCCTCTACCTTGAAAAATCTTCTGTCACCCGCCTTGATCCTCTCTTTTATAAACGACCGCTGGCATTGATTCCCGGCAAACTTGTAGTAGATCCTGTCAATACCGCTTTTGTCCCTTGCAAAAACCCAGGGACTAACACCGCCTTTTTCATACTCCCTTATAACCTTTGCCGCACTCTGTGCAGTCATGAAGTTTTCCACGATGTTTTTCCCTGAAACAGGGTCGAATACAAGTATTCCGTTAATAAGCACTATCGGCAGCCTCAAATACAAAGGCTCCATAATCACGGCTGCGGATACAAGACTCCTTGCCGTTGCAACGGTGAAAAGAATGCCTCTTTCCATAAGGCGGTTTATGATTGACACCGATTCTTTGCTTATGCTGCTGTCCGGTCCTGTCAATGTACCGTCCAGGTCAGAAACAAAAAGGTCCATGGTGTTCTCCTGTAAATGTGTTTTCGTTAATTATAGCTGTATTCTATCAAATTGACAAATATTCAGCATTAAATTACAATAACCTTTATCAAAGCAGTAATGAGGGATATTATGGACAATAACCATCTTGATAAGCAAAGCCCTATCCCGGTATACTACCAGTTAAAAAACATTATTCTGGAAAAAATCCGTGACGGGTACTACCAGGCAGGCAATCTCATTCCTTCCGAGCGTGACCTTTCAAACACCTTTGGCATAACCCGGATGACCGTAAGGCAGGCTGTAAACCAGCTTGTTTCTGAAGGCATACTCTACAGGGAAAAAGGCAAAGGCACATATGTATCAAAAACAAAGCTTGAACAGAAGAATATTATGAGTTTCTCGGAAACAGTAAAGGGCATGGGGCTTATACCCAGTACAAGGGTACTGCATTTTCAAAAGAAAAAACCTCAGGATTTCATACGGGAATTGCTTGAGATAGATACTGATGAAGACATCTATGAAGTAGAAAGGCTCCGCCTTGCAGACAATGAACCTGTTGCTATAGAGACAGACTTTTTTCCTTCCGGCCTTTTCCCGGATTTCAAGCGTCATGATTTCACCTCTTCTCTTTATGATATCATCCACAATGGCTACGGTTTTACCGTATACTCCATTAACAGCGTTATTGAATCTTCAATGCCTTCACCCGAAGAAAAAAAACTTCTTGGAATATCTGACGACAACCTGCCGGTGCTCAGGGTGACAGGTGTGAATTATTCACAGACCGATGTAATACTTTTTTATGAAGAATGCGTCTACCGTTCCGACAAATATAAATACAATCTCAACATCCGTTTAAACAAATAGTATTTCGTGCTGTGTTGTCCTGTCAGGGGTTGACTAAACAGTAGAATATCATATACAATATAACTGGTATATACCACTATACATATATACTATATATATTCTGAAGGGGGAAATCATTATGACACACATGCTGAGGGAGATATTTGAACAGCCGGAAGTATTGGAAAAATGCATGAAGAAAAACTCTGCTGTTATTGAAGAAGTGACCAGAGTCGCCAGGAAAAATGATATACGCCATGTCCTTATAGCAGCCAGGGGTACATCAGACCACGCTGCGGTTTATGGCAAGTATATTATTGAACTGCTTCTTGGAATTCCAGTTACCCTTGCCGCTTCTTCCATTTTCACGGTTTACGGCAGGGAATTGAACCTTGAAAAATCACTTGTGGCAGGCATATCACAATCAGGAGAGGCAGCAGATGTACTCGAGGTGATAAAGAGCGCAAATTGTAACGGTGCTATTACTGTTGGCATTACCAACAATACAGGTTCTGTAATTTCAAAGGAAAGCAGATTCTCGCTTGACTGCGTCGCAGGATTGGAAAAGAGCGTTGCCGCCACCAAGACATTCACTGCCCAGATGTTTCTTATTGCACAGCTTGCAGCAACATGGTCCGGAAACACTGATCTTTTAGACCAACTCAGTTCCATTCACGGGAAAGTATCTGAAACACTTGGTATCTCATCCCAAATAGACAGCATCGTTAACAGGTATCGCTTTATGGATGAGTGTTTTGTTATATCACGTGGTACAAATTATGCTGTGGCACTTGAAGCAGCCCTGAAAATACAGGAAACCACATATGTCCGTGCCAAAGGCTTTGCGGCATCTGATTTCCAGCACGGACCCATAGCCATGATTGACCGCAACATTCCTGTTATTGTTTTCTGCCCTGACGGCCCTTCTCTTGAAAGCATGATTCCACTTATTGAACAGTTTGAAAATGAGCATATAGATACTATACTGGTATCCAACAGGGATGACATTCTGAAAAAGGGTACTGTCTCACTACGTGTTCCCTGTACATCCAATGACTTTATTTCACCCTTTTACAACACTGTAACAGCACAGATTTTTGCCTGCAAGCTATCTTTAGCCAAGGGGCTTAATCCCGACAGCCCGAGGAGACTTAAGAAGGTTACCATAACAACCTGATTCTCAATGCTTTTTCTGATAGCATTGATATTTTAAGTTTTTTAATATAAACTGTCTAGGAATTATTTATTTTTTCATGTGAGGGTTGAATATGATAGTTGATTTTCATACACACTGTTTTCCTGACCATATAGCAAAAAAGGCCATCCCCTTACTCTCAAAGGAAGGCGGTATTGATGCAAAACTGGATGGCACAGCAGGCGGTCTTGTAAAATCCATGGAGCTTGCCGGAATAGACATGTCTGTTATCATGCCTATAGCCACACGCCCTGACCAGACCAGAAGCATAAACAACTGGGCGGGAACCCACACAGGCGAAAGGCTTGTTTCTTTCGGTACAATACACCCGGATTATGAGGACTGGGAAAAAGAGATTGAAAGAATTCACGGTATGGGTTTAAAAGGCATCAAATTCCATCCGGAGTACCAGAATTTTGACGTTGATGACCCTTCCCTTTTTCCCATTTATAAGGCCGCATCCGAACTTGGCCTTGTCATCTATTTCCACGCCGGAAGGGATTTTGCATTTGACCCGCCATGCCACTGCCCTCCTGACAGGCTCATCAGGGTTTTAGAGGCTTTCCCTGATGCTTATATAGCTGCGGCACACATGGGCGGCTATCTGATGTGGGAAGAAGTTGAAAAGTATCTGGCAGGTACATGTATATATTTTGATACTTCATTTACTTTAGGCATTGTTGAAATGGACCTTTTTTATCGCATTATAGAAAAACATGATACGGACAGAATCATGTTTGCCTCTGACTCACCCTGGGCGGACCAGAAGCAGGAAGTTGATTCATTTATGTCGCTTGACCTTGATGAAGGAATCAGGAAAAAAATTCTGGGGCTGAATGCAAAACGACTTCTGCAGTCAGCCGGAATAATCACTGGAGGTTAAAAGTATGAAGGTCGTTGTAGCTCCCGATTCATTCAAAGGAAATCTTACCGCCGTTGAAGTTGCAGATTGGATTGAAAAAGGTATACATTCTGCAGACAGGAGCATTGAAGTAAAAAAGATACCGGTTGCGGACGGCGGCGAGGGCACTGTACAAGCCATGGTTACAGCATCAGGCGGCAATATTGTCAGAACACATGTCAAGGGACCCCTTATGGAGGATACCGACTCTTTTTTCGGCATACTGTCCGATGGCAAAACAGCTGTTATTGAGATGGCCGCCGCTTCAGGCCTTGCTATGGTTCCTGAAGACAGAAGAAATCCGATGGAAACAACAACATATGGTGTGGGGCAGCTTATAAAAAGGGTACTTGACAGCGAATGCAGTAATATTGTCATTGGTATTGGGGGAAGCGCAACAAATGACGGCGGCATGGGAATGGCACAGGCTTTGGGAGCCTGCTTTTATGATGATAAGGGGAGAAAACTTGGAACCGGCGGAAAAATGACCACTATGGTAAAAAGTATTGATGTATCAGGACTGGACGGCCGCCTTGAGGATGTAAAGATAACTGTGGCCTGTGACGTCAAAAACCCGTTATTCGGAAAAAATGGTGCATCCTGCGTATACGGACCACAAAAGGGTGCAACACCCGAAATGGTTGAAATACTTGACGGTGGTCTCAGGAACCTTTCATCAGTTGTAGAAAGTGACCTTGGAATAAATGTTTCGGATATGCCGGGAAGCGGTGCTGCAGGCGGGTTAGGAGCCGGACTTATAGCTTTTGCTGGTGCTGTTTTGAAACCCGGTATAGATATAGTTCTGGAAACCAGCCGTGCAGAAGAAGACATAATCACTTCTGATCTTGTGATTACCGGAGAGGGAAAAACCGACAGCCAGACTGTCTATGGAAAGGTTCCCGCCGGCATAGCAGCTTTGGCATCAAAACACAATGTACCAGTTGTGTGTTTGTCCGGAGGGCTTGGAGATGACTATGAAGAAATATACAATTGCGGTATAGATGCAGCTTTCAGCAATGTAACAGACGCGATGACCCTGGATGAGGCAATGAGGCGTTCAGGTGAACTGCTGGCGAAAACTGCCCGTTCAATAATTCAGCTTGTCTTAAGTTTCCAATAGATATATTTTAAATCAATGAATAATTTGGTGCCAAAAGAAAAAACTATGACTGATAATAATCACCGAAGGGAGTGCATGTTATGAGTCAGTTGAACGAGCAGGAACTGCAGAATTTGAGGCACCTTATCTATTCTCATGAAACATCATCCAACAAACTGGAGCAGTATGCGCAGCAGGCTACTGACCCCCAAATCAGGCAGATGTTTCAGAAATCAGCACAGGAAGCCAGGAACACCAAACAAAAACTAATGTCCTTCCTGGGACAATAAGGAGGTAATTTCATGCAGGAAAAAGACATGGTAAATGATGTATTGTCACAGGTTAACAGCAGCCTTACAGGATATTCAAACGTGATTTCACAGGCAAGTAATCCACAGTTCAGACAGACAATACAGCAGCTAAGGAACAACTGTGAGACTTTTCAATACGACCTTTACAAGCTTGCTGAGCAGAAAGGCTATTACAAGGCAGCACAAACCGCTACAATGAATGAAGTACAGCAGGTGAAATCTCTTTTTCAGTAACAACACAATTTCTACATCAAAGGGGCTGTACAAAACAGCCCCTTTTTCATTTTCAGCCTGAATCTGATATGTTTTGCCTGCGGTTTTCTCCAAAACCATCCCATGAAAGCATCCGGGCCTTTTGTTCTGCATGATGTGCAAAATACTCCTGGCTGTTTATGCCTCTTTGACTCACCGCTTTTGTATATGTCCCGTCACTGCTTAAAATTCTTGCTTTAATATCGTCTTTCAGGCTTACGTCAATAATATCCCTGATTCTTTTGCGGATTCCCCTGTCCTCGACAGGAAAGAGCAGTTCAACCCTTCTGTCAAGGTTCCTTCCCATCCAGTCGGCGCTTGAGAGATAGAATAGCTCATCGCCGTTATTGAAAAAATAGTAGATTCTGCTGTGTTCAAGATATCTTCCAACTATACTTCTTACTGTTATGTTTTCGCTGACACCGGGTATACCCGGTTTGAGGCAGCATATGCCCCTTACTATCAAATCTATTTTTACTCCGGCATTGGATGCATCATATAGATAAGTTATAATCTCCCTGTCTACAAGCGAATTGAGCTTTACCATTATTCTTGCACTCTTTCCCTTGAGTGCGTTTTCTGCCTCATTGCTTATCAGGGATTTGAATTTGTCCCTCAAGGCAACCGGGGCAACACTCATTTTAAACATTCTGTTAAGCTTTGAGTATCCCGACAGCCTGTTGAAAACCGCCGATGCATCAGTACCAAAATAAGGGTTGGTGGTAAAGAGTCCAATATCGGTGTAAAGCTTTGCGGTAACATCATTGTAATTCCCTGTTCCCATATGCAGATATCTCTTGATTCCATCCTCTTCCCTTCTTACAATGAGCAAAAGCTTGCAGTGCGTCTTTAGACCGACAAGCCCGTATATTACATGACAGCCTGCTCTTTCAAGCCGTTTGGCCCATATGATATTATTCTCTTCATCAAACCTGGCCTTAAGCTCCACAAGTACTGTAACCTGCTTGCCTTTTTCAGCTGCCTGTATTAATGCCTCAATAATAGGTGATTTACCGCTTACCCTGTAAAGAGTCTGTTTGATGGCAAGCACTTCAGGGTCAGCTGCTGCTTTCTCAACCAGCCTGACTACGGGATCAAATGACTCATAAGGATGATGCAGCATAATATCCTTCTGCCTGAGTGTTTCATATATTTCTTCCTCTTCATCAAAAGCAGGTGAGGGCTGTGGAATGAAAACCGGATACTTAAGGTGCGTATACCCTTTAAGGGAACTTAGCTTCATAAGGAAAGTAAGGTCTAGTGGCCCGTTTAAGGGATAAATCTCATCTTTACTGACCTCAAGTTCATCTGTAAGGAATTTCAGGAGGCTGCTGCTGATATTGCTTTCAACTTCAAGCCTTATCACCCTGCCCCACTTCCTCTCTTTTAGAAACTGCTCTATTGCCTGAAGAAGATCTTCTGCACCCTCTTCGTCCAGCCCCTGGTCTGCATTCCTTGTTATTCGGTAACAAGACATGTCTATTATCCGGTGTCCGGTAAACAGCGCATGGATATACATTTTGATGATATCCTCAAGGAATATGTAAGCCTGGCTGCCATCCGATACCGGCAGCTTTATTATCCTGTCCAGCACTGAAGGTACCTGCACCGTACCGAAAATTGTTTGCTCTTCTTCATCTGTGTTCTCCAGGATAAGAGCGATATTAAGACTCTTATTTAGTATAAGAGGGAAAGGTCTGCTTTGGTCAACTACCATGGGTGTAAGAACCGGGTATACGGTCTTGTAATAGTATTCATCTATGTATTCCCGCTGTTCCTCACTGAGTCTGTCAGGTTTTATAAAAACAATGCCTTCCTTTCCAAGCCGCCTTAAAAGAAATTTGTTATAGCATTTGTACTGGTCTTTGACCATCCTGTGTACCCTGTCGGATATCTTTTTGACCTGCTGTGCGGGTGTCAGCCCCGAAAGATCCGGTTCTACAAAACCTGCAAGTATCTGGTCGGTGAGTGATCCAACCCTTACCATGAAAAACTCATCAAGATTTGAACTGACAATGGATGCAAACTTAAGTCTCTCAAGAAGCGGGTTATTCACCCTGTCATTAGCTTCTTCAAGCACCCTTTCATTAAACTCCAGCCAGCTAAGTTCCCTGTTTATGAAATTGTCAGGGCTGTAATGCCTTTTCTCCATGATGTAGTTTAACCTCTTTTCTTTACTACAGGTTCCATGCCCATGACTTCCTCAAAGAAATTGATATGGTCTGCAAAGCTCCATTTCTCAAGAAGTATGTCATCCTTTGCTTTTACACTTATATACAGTTTCCTTTCATCGCATGTAATATCCGCATCAATAATTTTGTGTTTGTGGGATATGTCCAGTGCTTCTGCAATCTTTAGAATAGCTGCTAGCTTGGAGACTGTTATCCTGTCTCTTCCATCCAGAACCAGATAGTTCTCATGCTCAAGTGAAGGTATTTCTTCACTGTGGTACCGAGCTACATTAGCAACAATCTCCAGTTCATGGTCCGAAAACCCCATGATATCCTGGAATTTGATTATGTTATATGAGTGAATATCATGCTGGTTTAAGTTTACATATTTCCCTATATCATGTAGTATTGCGGCTACTCTCAGGTAAAACCTCTCCTTTTCCCCCAGCCTGTGTATGGCACTGGTCTGGTCAAATATTGAAAGAGACAGATGCTCAATGTTGGAGCAGTGTAGTTCATCAATATGGTATTTTTGCCCTATAAACCTGACCGAGCTGATGACATCGTTCAAAAACTCCTTCCTGCGAGGTGTATCCAACAATTCATCCGCCATATCTGCAATCAGGCCCTGTCTGAGTGATACCATAGGCGTATAAATACCCTTGGCTTTCGTCATCTGCAGGAAGCTGTAAAACAATATTATGGAGGGAAGAAGTATCTCTGCCTGCGTTCTTTCAAGACCGTATTTTTCAATAATCTGCTCTGTGGTCATTGAATGAACAGTAGAATACAGCTTTTTTATTTCCTGCTGTGTAATAAACTTGTTTTCCGGGTCGTAATACTTGCCGGAGCTAAGTCTGTTTATGGTCTTAAGCTCTCCTCCAAGCCCTATGAAGTTGGTTATGTTTACTTCCTTTATACGGGGTATCAGAAAATCTATCCTGCTTTCAACAAATTCCTCAACAATACTGGGAAAGTCAAGCGTCATCCTCTCAAGGTCAGCAAGTATGCCTCTTAGCCTCAGCGAACCTATCTTGATATATTCGGTAAACTTCAAGCTGCCCTCGCTATAGACAGATATCTCCACACCACCTGAACGAATATCGACAATAAGTGTACCCTTATCCCCTATTCCCTGCTTTCCCCCCAGGAAATATCTCATTGCCTTGTACATGAAGAAACGCTCCTGTGCGTTGTTTATTATCTCAACCACAAGGCCTGTTCGAAGTCTGATCTGTTCAAGAACATATTCTCTGTTTTCCGCCTCTCTGATACCGCTTGTGCAGACAGCCCTGTACTGTGTCACCGCATAGTCCTTCATAAGCATGGTGAACTTCTTTAGTTTGCTGCAGGTATCATGTATTGATTCTACCTGTATTCTTCCGTATGCAAAAGTATCCTTTCCGATATTTGTAGGATGCCAAAGGTCTTCAAGCATTTCAAGCCCGCCATCTCTGTTTACCTGGGAAATACACATTCTTATTGAGTTTGAACCTACATCTACCGCAGCTATAACCTCTGTCTTCTTATCCATAGTATACCACCAAAAAAATATATTAAAATTGCTTTACTCTGTGTCAGGCTCTGCTTCATTTCTTTCAAGATATATACTGGTTGACGGAAACGCAACAGACAGTCCCATTTCATCAACTATTTCCATAACCTTTATATTGACATCCTCCTGCACTTCCAAAAACTCCTGCCAGACAGTAGTATTGGTAAAGAAGTACATAAATATGTCAAGTGAGCTCTCTCCAAATTTCTCAAAATATACAAATATGGTCTTTTTGTGTATCCCGGGGTGAGCCATGAGCATTTCCCTTATCTTCGTTATGCACTCACGAAGCTTATCAGGAGGTGTTCCATATGTGAGACCCAGTCTGTAGGTTATCCTTCTTTTGCCCATCCTTGACCAGTTTGTAATCGGTTCGTTTATCAGCATTGAATTGGGTACGGTTACAAGTGCCTGTGCAAATGTTCTCACCCTTGTACTCCTTATACCCATTTCTTCCACCGTACCCTCTACATGAGGTGTCTTTACCCAGTCGCCTATTGAAAAGGGTCTGTCCAGCATAATTGTTATGCCTCCAAACAGGTTAGAAGCAGTGTCCCTGGCAGCCAGGGCAAATGCAAGCCCTCCAAGCCCCAGGCCTGCAAGCAGGCCTGCCACATTGTATCCCCACCTGTCAACAATCACAATTACACCAATAACTGCAACCAGTGTTTTTATACTGTTTTTAAGCAATGGCATCAGCATGTCGTCAATTCTGGTGTTTGTCTTTTCTGCAAAACTCTCTATGTATTCGGAGGCTATTCCAGCTGCCCTGTAAGCAGCCCAGAATACTGCAAATGCGAACATGCTGCTTATTATCTTGTCATTAATGAAGTCATCATATCTTTGGGGAAGGTCAAGTAATGCGACAGCAAACAATACTCCAATTGTGATGAAAGTAAAACACAGGGGCGGGTGGATAACATCAACCAGATGGTCGTCAATTTGGGTTTTTGTCTTTTTTGTAAACCTTGCAAGCAGTACGCTTACAACTTTGACAAAAAGCCTTCTCAAGGCAAGTGCTGTTACAATAATAAGAAAAGCCCCGATTATCCTGAAAACATTCTGATTACTTGAAATATAGTCAAACAATTCGTCTATTTCCTGCCATATATCCATGTCTTCACCTCTCCTGTTTTCCTGCAGCTTTGTTTATTTCATCAACCAGTTGTTTATGTTCCGTGCATCCAAGTACTTTTTCAGGATCCTTGCACTGCCGGGTTTCTTCCATAAGGCCCCTTTTGTGTTTCGTTCTGAGTATCCTCAGAACCGATTCGTCAAGCCTCTCCATACTTATTGTACCATCGTTTACCGCATCTATTATGCTGTTTCTTGCCTCCATAAGAGAATGTGGAATAAGCAACACATCCGCCCCGGCTTTGAAAGCCCTAACGGCAGCTTCCGCCGAATCCATGTATTTAGATATTGCGCCCATTTCAAGCGCATCTGTGATTATAAGTCCTGTAAAACACAGCTGTTCTCTTAGTATACCTGTCAGCACTTCTTTTGACAATGTAGCCGGAACGTTTTCCTCCACAGCATTGGGAAGATTTATATGTGCAGTCATTACTGCATCCGCACCGGCATCCATTCCGTACATGAATGGTATAAATTCGTTCGACATAAGTCTGTCAAGTCCATGCTCAATTATAACCTCTTCTTTATGGGTATCCAGTACTGTATCGCCATGCCCGGGAAAATGCTTCAACACAGCACTCACGTTTTGCTGCTGCATTCCTGCGGTCATTGCTGCAACCATTTCTCCTGTTTTCATAGGGTCAGAGCCAAACGCTCTTGAACCGATGACAATATTTTGAGGATTGGTTTTCAGGTCTGCAACAGGAGCAAAATTCATATTAAATCCAAGACTGTACAGTTCACTCCCCAACGCAGCCCCTGCTCTATATGCATAATCAGGATTTCCGGTGCTGCCTATTTTCTCTGCAGAAGGCATCCGTGTAAAACCCATATTGGTTTGTGCACCAAGTCTGCTTACCTTTCCTCCCTCTTCATCTACAGCTATAAAAAGGGGTATGTCGGATATGCCCTGGAAATCCTGTATCAATTTTGCAACCTGTTCAGCATCCGCTATGTTTTCTGAAAAGAACACAACACCTCCCGGCTTTTGTCCTTTTAAAATCTCTGCTGTGTTTTCATCCAGCCTGGTCAGCGGTTTGTTTTGTGAATTACGCCTGAAAGCAGCAATAAAAATCTGCCCCGCCTTTTGTTCAAGAGTCATCTTTTCAAGAAGGGATAGAGCAGGGTCGGCTTCATCGTTTTGAGTATTCTGAACACTATCTGAACTTGTTGCCTTTGCTTTTGTTTTAACAGCATTTGTGGTCTGTCTCATGGTTGTACTTGTTTTTTCATCAGTGATTTTTTGTTCTTTTTTCGCAGCATCACAAGATACCATCATGATAAACACAACTAAAATGCACAACGCAACAACCGTTTTTTTCACAATAACTCCTCTCTCATTTGACAGTCATTCCGTTTATCTCTTCTGCCCCATACCTTCTGGCAGCCTCAATAAGTTTTAACCTTCTATCAGTTTCATATCCGTCCGTAATAAAGCCGGCCTTGCCCCTGTATATACGCAGTATTGCCTTAAGTGTCCCGGGGCGGGCACATTTGAAAATGAAGGGCTGGCGTACATAACCCTGCAAAACATTAATAATCTGAGCAACACTTCTTTGTTCAACCGAATACCTGTCTGTATCTATACAGAGTACATCAAATTCACGTGCTGATATATCCAGTGCCAGTTCTGTACTGCTGTCAGTTGTAGCTGCAGCTTTCTTTATGTCTTGTGCTGAAACCATATTGTGAAAAAAGCCTTTGTTAATCTTCTCCATGTCCCTTACATCCAATACCGAAAAGGCTGATGTTATTACATGGTTGTTTGCCCTTTCTGTTTCAGATACCTCTATTCCGGACAATACGTCCTTTATAGCCTTAACGTGTTCAGGTATGGTTCCGCAGCATCCCCCGATTAACCTTGCGCCAATTTGGGCAAATCTGCCGGATATCCTTGCAAATTCTGCAGGCTTTTCATTGTACACAGTTTTACCATCAATTACCTCAGGTAGTCCGGCATTAGGCTTTATACACAGATACACATTATCTGCTTTTGCCATGCTGCGAGCAATTCCAAGATGCCCTTCGGGACCGAAGGAGCAGTTGCTGCCTATAAGTGAAGCTCCGAGTGATTTCAGGGTAACTGCAGCATTAAACGGTTCTGTACCCATAAGCGTTCTTCCGTTTTGTTCAAAAGCCATTGTGCATATGACCGGAAGATTCAGATTATCAAGGCAAGCAATCAGAGCAGCTCTGATTTCTGCAATATCAGTAAATGTCTCAAGATGTATTACATCGGCTCCTCCGTCAGCAAGCGCCACTGCCTGTTCCCTGAAAACCTCATATGCCCTTTCAAAAGTCAGTGTTCCGGAGGGTTCAAACAACTCTCCAACCGGTCCTATTGAACCTGCTACATATCCCTGCTGTCCCATTACTTTGCGTGCAAGCCTTGCCCCCTCAAAATTGAGTTCATTTGTCCTGTCCGCATGTCCATGCCTGTCCATCTGTATTCTATTGCCCTGGAACGTATTTGTCTGAATTACATCTGCTCCCGCATCTCTGTATTTAGAATACAGTTCTGATATTTTTCCCGGACATTGTACATTCCATAGTTCAGCACATTCTCCTCCCTTAAGACCCATCCGCTGCAGCATGTATCCTTTGGAACCATCATATGTCATTATCTTCTGTCTGATGCTTTCCATAAAACCATTTGAACCGTGCATAACCAAACCCCCTTTGCCTCAAGAAATATTATATCAGTTAGCTTCATATGCTTCAACAGTTGATAATGGGGTTTATTTGTGATATACATTATGTTAAATTCGCTTAAACATTAAGGAGATGATTTCCTGTGTCGAAGACCTGTCAACCAACTACTGAATATACCGATTTTATGGGCATTAAAGCTCTTGAACTGGCTGCAGGAGGCTATATAGCAACAGTACTTCCTGAAGCGGGTGCAAATCTTATTAGTCTTAAAAACCTCGATTTGCATGTCAGCATACTGAGAATACCCAGGACAAAAGAAGAGTGTTTAGACTCACCTGGCCTTTCTGGAATACCAATACTTTTCCCTCCCAACAGAATAGATGGAGGCATATTTACATTTGATGGGCGCAAATACAGTTTCCCGGTAAATGAGAAGGAAAGAAACAACCATCTGCATGGCTTTCTTATGAAGCAGGCTTGGAATGTTGAAAGCAAGGAGACAGGCAGCAATTTTGCACAGGGAGTGTTTACGTTCAAGAATGATAATAACTCCAACTTCTTTGAATTCTACCCTCATGAGTTTACCATCACGATAGTCTACAGGGTATCCGGAAAAGGTCTTGAACAGAAAGTGTCCATTAGCAACAATGGAAGCTGTAAAATGCCTGTAGGTCTTGGATTCCACACAACAGTAAACCTTCCATTCCACCCTGACGGTAATACGGATAGCTTACGCTTCAGGCTTACAGTTGATGGTAAATGGGAACTTGATAACAGGATGCTGCCTACCGGTAAAAAACTCCCCTTGGAAGGACGCGAAAAAGAACTGACTGGAAGAGGAATAAATCCTCTTGAGGCTCCTCTTGATAATCATTACTGTGCAAAAAGCATACAGGCAGCCGGAAAGGAATTTAACGGAGCAGTTATAGAAGATCATTCAACCGGCCTGGCAGTTTACTATGAGGCAGGAAACAGCTATCAGCACTGGATGGTTTATAATGGTATGAAAAACAGGAAGGATTTCATATGCCCTGAACCTCAGACGTGGTTAGTCAATGCCCCCAACCTGGACCTCCCGGATAAGACAACAGGGCTCATTGTTTTATCACCCGGTGAGGTTTGGAGTGATTATACCAGGCTTTATGCTGATAGGATTTAACCTGCAAAAGCACTATTGCTTACATATTGAAGAAGGTCTGTAATGCCTTCCGAAACAGCGCTGAGGGCTGCTGCAAGAGCAATTGCTGCAAGACCTATAAGCAGTACATATTCAAGCATGCCCTGGCTTTTTTGATTCCTGTGCCCCCGGTTTTTCTTTCCGATGATACTCTGAAACATTTTATGCTCCTTCCACTTCCAAAAGCCGGAAGCATTTGATATCTTCCTAAACGGTGCATAAGTGTCACAGTAATATTATAATCCGGTAATGAAAAAAGGACATGAGCTTACGGTATGAATTTGCATAATATCATATGACTAAAAAAGTCCCCAAAAAACAGGGCCGGAGTAGCAGGTTTTTGAAACTAAACACCTATATGCATGGGCCTGTAGTCCCGGACATTCTCATGCTATGACTTTATATTGTGCTTGAAAGCATAGATTGCAGCCTGTGTCCGGTCAGATACATTCAGTTTCTTAAATATATTTGACACATGATTTTTCACTGTTTTCTCGCTTATATAGAGCTGCCGGGCTATTTCCTTGTTTATCATACCCTCTGCAATGAGTTCCAAAACCTCAACCTCCCTTGCTGTAAGGTTTGTTTCATCCTGTTTGTTCTTTTCATGCAGCGTGACACGATTGAACTCCTTGACCAGTTCCTTTGTCATATTCGGCTGTATATATGTCTGTCCACTGCAAATGTTCCTTATTGCTTCTATGAGAACTGCAGGCTCAGCATCCTTCAGCACATAACCCTCTGCTCCCATCTGAAGTGTCTTAAACAGGTATTCCCTGTCTTCATGAATGGTAAGGACAAGTATTTTTACATCACTTTTGTTTTTTTTAAGCTCCTTGATTGCCTGTAATCCGTTCATTTCAGGCATATTGATATCCATAAGTATGATATCGGGTTTGCTTTCCCTGGCAGCCTTTACTGCTTCCTCTCCATTGCTGGCCTGGGCTACTACAACAAAGTCATTTTCGAGTTCCAGTATTTGTTTTATGCCCTGTCTGACCATTGAGTGGTCATCCGCAAGCAGTATTCGTACCTTTTGCATAATCAGGCCTCCCCGTCTTGTAGAAATGGTATTGCGACATTAATCCTTGCTCCTTTACCGGGTTTGGATGTTATCTCAAAATCACCGCTTAAAAGCTCTACCCGCTCACTCATGCTGAATAGACCAAACCCGGTTTCCATAACACTGGCATTCTCCTTAATGACATTTGCATCAAACCCCTTGCCGTCATCATATATATGCAGCTTTATCTCTTTATCATAGAACTCCAGATTTACCGCAACATTCTGTGCTTCCGCATGCTTTTGTACATTGCTTAGTGCTTCCTGGACAATTCTGAATATGGTCATGGATATCACAGGCCTGATATCATCAAAAACGCCCATTGTATTAAACGAAACATCAATTCCTGTTTCTTCCTGGAAGGTAAGTACAAATCTCTGCAGCGTTGGTATAAGTCCCAAATCGTCAAGCGACATCGGCCTTAAGTTATATATAATCTTCCTTATGTCCTGTATGCTCTCCCTGACAATATCCTTGAGTTTATGAAGCTCATAGCGGGCCTTGTCAATATCTATTGTTATCAGCCGCTCGCATATTTCAGCCTTCAGCACCACATTGGACATTGACTGTGCCGGCCCGTCATGTATGTCGCGTGCAACCCTCTGCCGTTCTTCTTCCTGTGCCTTTATTATGCCAAGCCCCATCAGCTGTCTCTGCCTTAAATCATCTATCTGTATTGCCATATCCTGCAGGTCACCCTTAAGATACCCAAGTGCCACTTCAACATGTGAATGAAGTTTGTCTGCGCGCTGGATGGTCTTGTATGCGTCCTTAATTCTTATTTCTAAATCATTCCTCCTCTTTATAAGATATTGTTCCTGTTCTCTCTTGACCGCAAGCTGTATTCTCAGGCTGTCTGCTTTATCATAAGCCTCCCGGAGTTCCCCCTGGCTGTATCTGTGATGCTGCTTGTTGACAAGCATAAGCTTCTTCTTGCTTTCCTTAAGCTGCTCCTCCAGTATCTCTTCGGTATCAATAAGTTCCTTTACCTGTATTTTCAGTTCATTGAGCTCTTTTTCAAGGTTCATGCATTCTTTCCTGGCGTTTTCAGAAATTTCAAAAATCTCCTGCTTGCTCATGTTGATTGCTTCAACTGTCTTCTTGACGATTTTATCCAGTCTTTTTATATCAATTCTGTGTCCTGCCATACTTCCTCCGACTACTCACATATTTTTATTACTATATTATTCTACATAAAACGACTAAATTCCTCCACTATATATTGCATTCATTTTTTTTAACTGTTTCCATATTTATTCCGTATTATGATTTCAGCTTCTGATTATATCATAAGCAATATCACCTGGGATTTCAAACTTGACAACCACAACCGGTGTGTTTATAATATAAAAGCGGTATGCGCCATTAGCTCAGTTGGCTAGAGCACCTGACTCTTAATCAGGGTGTCCAGGGTTCGAGTCCCTGATGGCGTACCAGCTATAGACAAGGGTTCCAAGATTACTTGGAACCCTTGTTCTGTTAGCATGTTATTGTATATGCTTTTTCCTGTGCTTTATGCTGTCAGCATAACAAATCCTCAGATACCTTCTATATAATACTTATAACAAGTTTAAATACAATATGAATGGAGTGAGGTATAATGAGTAATAAGCCTTTCAGTTTAAAAGACAAATTGAGAGTATACCGCTTGGTTATCTTTGTGTTCTTTGTTTTCATTACTGGTGCTCTTTGTTCATGTAGCACCAAACCATCTTCAGGGGTAGTGGAATTTGGCAAATACGATTATGGAGACATTAAACTTAAAGAGAATATTGAGGGCAGTCTTGTATATATAACCCTTAAGACATACAGTATGCCTGCAAAGCATGTGATGCCAGCATTCTTCACCATTAAAAGTGATACTGACATAGGGCATTGCC
>CAYYGK010000036.1:0-5156 GCA_964471145.1 uncultured Eubacteriales bacterium
ATGGCAAAAATATTATAAAATAGATTTTGTGAACAAAAGACTTAGAATCAGGATTATGAAAAGGAGCATATGCTATGGAAGTTTTAGTAGACAGGTTCATAGATTTTCTGGAAAACGACAGACACTTGTCACTTAATACGCTGCAATCATACAAAAGGGATATTGAACAGTATATAAACTACCTCAGACAGATGAAAATAGACAGTATAGAAAAAACCAGAAAAGCAACAATTATTGCCTATCTGCTGCACCTTAAAAAAATAGGAAGGGCAACATCCACAATATCAAGGAATCTTGCTTCAATCAGGTCTTTCTATCAGTTTCTGACAAAGTCAAACATCAGAGAGGAAGACCCGACAACTGACCTGGAGTCACCAAAGGTAGAAAAAAAACTACCGCAGATACTTTCCACCAAGGAGGTGGAACTGCTGCTGGAACAGCCCAAATGTGTAGATCTTAAAGGATTCAGGGACAAGGCAATGCTTGAACTGCTTTATGCAACAGGAATAAGAGTCTCTGAGCTCATATCACTTGACATATCGGATATAGACATGGATATGGGATTTATAAGGTGCAGCAAGGGAAACAAGGAGAGAATGGTACCTATTGGGTCACTTGCCATCCAGGCAATGCAGGAGTATATAGAAAAGGCAAGGAAACTTCTGATACAGGATAAGGGTCAGGAAGCACTGTTTGTTAATATCAACGGCGGAAGACTTACAAGGCAAGGCTTCTGGAAGATAATTAAACAGTACAAGAACCAGGCCAAGATAAGCAAGGATATAACACCACATACGCTCAGACATTCTTTTGCTGCCCATCTGCTTGAAAACGGGGCGGACTTAAGATCCATACAGGAAATGCTTGGACATTCAGATATATCCTCAACACAGATTTATGCCCAAATAGCAAAAAACAAGATAAAGGATATTTACAAGAAAACCCATCCCCGGGCTTGATGAGTTAGTGGTATAATTTAAATATGAGACAATTCAGAAGATGCATAATCATTGTAATGGACAGCCTGGGCATAGGAGCCATGCCTGATGCTGCAAAATATTCAGATACAGGAAGCAATACGCTGGGCAGCATATACCGACAGATAAATGGATTCAACCTTTCAAACCTGCAAGCACTGGGGCTGGGCAACATAGATGGAATTAAAGGACCTCAGCCTGTCGGCAGTCCTATTGCAAACTACGGCAAAATGGCTGAGGCTTCACCTGGAAAAGATACTACAACAGGTCACTGGGAGATTGCCGGAATAGTCCTTAAGAACCCTTTTCCTGTCTATCCGGGCGGGTTTCCCCGGGAAATAACAGACAGGTTTGAGGTCGCAGCAGGAACAAAAATACTGGGCAATGTTGCAGCTTCCGGAACAGAAATAATTGAAAGACTTGGAGAAAAGCATATAATTACAGGGTACCCGATAGTATACACCTCTGCAGACAGTGTTTTTCAGATTGCCGCACACGAAGAAGTCGTACCGGTTCAAAAACTTTACGAAATGTGCAGGAAGGCAAGAAAAATATTGACTGGAAAGCACGGTGTAGCCAGAGTGATTGCGCGTCCGTTCAGAGGAACCAAATGTAAATACGTAAGGACATCAGGCAGGCATGATTTCTCTCTTGAACCCCCCGGGGACACAATACTTGATATTGCAAAGAAGGAAGGGTTAGAGGTAAAGGCCATAGGCAAGATAAGAGACATATTTGCAGGATGCGGCATAACGGAATGGGAATATACCAAAAGCAACATGCAGGGAGTGGATAAAACCATAGCATTTTTAAAACAGCCCTTTGATGGTATACTGTTTACAAATCTTGTTGATTTTGATATGCTTTACGGGCACAGGAACGATGTATACGGGTATGCAAAAGCACTTGAAGCTCTTGACAGGAGGATCCCGGAGATACTTGAAAATCTGAATGAAGGCGACCTTCTTTTTTTAACAGCTGACCACGGATGTGACCCTGCTACAGAAAGCACAGACCATTCAAGGGAGTATGTACCCCTGTTGGTATATGGAAAAGGAAAAAGAAACGGTAAAAACCTGGGCACACGGACAACCTTTTCTGATGTTTCAGCAACGATTTCGGGTTATTTGAACATATCACCTACAGGAAATGGCAGGAGCTTTCTTTGTGAAATCAATAAGGGAGGCAAAACTTATGGGTATGCTTGATATTATTGCAAAAAAACGTGATGGCCACTGTGTTACATATAAAGAAATGGAGTATTTTATTTCAGGATATATTGACGGAAAGATTCCTGATTATCAGGCAGCGGCTTTTCTGATGGCTTCATACATTAAATGCCTGGACATGTCAGAGACACTTAACATGACAAAACTTATGGCGAGGTCAGGCAAAGGCCTGAATCTGGAAGGCATAAAGGGTTTTTGGGTAGACAAGCACAGCACCGGCGGGGTCGGAGATAAAACAACACTGGTACTTGCTCCTCTGGTTGCCTCTTGCGGAATACCGTTTGTCAAGATGTCCGGAAGAGGACTGGGTCATACCGGGGGAACGATAGACAAACTCGAATCAATACCAGGTTTCAGGACGCAGCTGGATCCTGAAGAGATAAATGAAAATGTAAAGAGAACAGGTATTTCAATAATTGCACAGACTGAAAAACTTGCACCTGCCGACAAAAAAATATATTCATTAAGAGATGCCACAGCCACTGTGGACAGCATCCCCCTCATAGCAAGCAGCATAATGAGCAAGAAAATAGCATATGGTGCAGACAAGCTCCTGCTTGATGTCAAAAACGGAACAGGGGCTTTTATGAAGAGTTTTGAGGAATCACTGCAGCTTGCCGGAATGATGGTTGATATTGGCTGCGATTCAGGTATGCAAACAGCGGCTTATATTACCGATATGAATTCTCCGCTTGGAAACAGCATAGGGAACACACTTGAAGTCATTGAAGCGGTTGAGACAATGAAGGGTAACGGGCCGCGTGATTTTAAAACGCTTGTTTTGGAGATGTCATCCAGGATACTTGAAATGGCACACTATGGGACAATGGATGAATGTCGTGAAAAGACCAGGGAAGCCCTGGCAAATGGAAAAGCGCTTGAAAAATTTGCGCAAATGGTAAAGGCACAGGGTGGAAATCCTGAATTCATAGACAACTACAAGCTGCTTGGAGAAGCAGAAAAAAGACATGATATATTCAGCGTCAATGACGGATACGTTAAGGGAGTAAAAGCAGAACTGATAGGCAGGGCCTCATTACTTACAGGTGCAGGCAGGGAAACAAAGGAAAGCTCGATAGACCATACTGCAGGAATAGTTTTAAACAAGAAGCCCAGGATGAAAGTGCATAAGGGTGACCTGCTGGCTTCAATTTATACAAACAGAAGCAAAGGCTTGAGTGAAGCTTCAGAGCTTGTCAAGGAAAGTTTTATGTTTTCAGCGGGTGAACCTGATTTGTGTCCGCTCATACTTGCATATGTTGACTCACAGAACATAAGAAGATATGCGGATAGAGAGAATTGAAATCTGAAGATTAAAGTTGACGAATAATGAAATAGGCTTTAACATAAAAATTATACAGTGCTCCATATTTATTGATTATTATTTGGAGTGAATTAAGTTATAATAGCAGGTTATGCCAAAAAAATACTTTCTTTTATACTGATTATGGGAATTACTGTTTGTTCTCTGCCGGTATACGGGGATGCGTCGGATCAACATGATTTTGATGCTCTTGAGGTAACAAGGATTATTGGAAAGACTGATATAAACGACCTTAAGGCATCATCAGCAATATTGGTTGATGCCAAATCGGGAGGGATACTTTTTAAGAAGAACCCGGACGAAAAGCTTCCGATTGCAAGCATAACAAAAATAATGTCCATGCTTTTAATCATGGAGGAACTGGACAGCGGAAAGATAAGCCTTTCGGACATGGTTAAGACAAGTGAATACGCTTATGGATTCGGAGGTTCGCAGGTATACCTGGAGCCGGGTGAGGAATTTTCGCTTGAAGATATGTTAAAAGCCATAGCAATACACTCGGCAAATGATGCTACAGTTGCTGTAGCTGAGAAAATTGCCGGGTCGGAGGATGCATTTGTCCAGATGATGAATGCTAAAGCGGACGAGCTGGGAATGGAGAATTCAAGATTCCTTGACTGTACCGGCCTGACCGATGAGGGGCATTACTGTACGGCGAAGGATATTGCAATTATGTCGAGGGAACTGATTGTAAAACATCCTGGCATTTTAAAATATACTAAAATGTGGCACTCGCCTTTCAGGGACATGGAATTGTACAACAGAAACAAACTCGTAAGACATTATGATGGTGCTACAGGCCTAAAGACAGGCTATACAGACAAAGCGGGACACTGTGTTTCTGCGACCGCAGAGAGGAACGGGATGAGTCTTATCTCTGTAGTTCTTGGAGAGCCGGATACAAATACAAGGTTTGCCGAGGCCCAGAAGCTTCTTAATTACGGCTTTGCAAGTTTTGAATATGTTAAAGTTGAAGACAAAGGGGTTCTGGTTTGCGAGGCTGAGGTCAGGAAAGGGCTTGAAAGAACTGTTAAGGGTCAGATAACCGAAGAGTTGGAGTTGTTGCTCAGAAAGGGAGACAGCGACAAAGTAAAACGAGAGATAATAGTGGATGAAAGCATTGAAGCCCCGGTTGAAAAAGGACAGAAGCTTGGAGAAGCGGTTTATAGTATTGAAGGTTATGAGAAACCGCTGGCCAGGCTTGATATTGTTGCAGAAACCGAGGTTAAAAAGGCTTCATTCTTCCGGCTGTTCTTCAGGATGATACTTGACTGGTTCGGAATAGGAAGGAAATAAACTGTTGTATAATGGCAAAACTTTGGTATAATAATATTTGAAGGTTTTATGATACAGTAAAACCGCCTCTTAGGGCGGTTTTAAGTATGGTTATGGAGTGACGGGATGCTTTTAAGAGGATATAATATTGTTACACTGCTATATATGATACCTGTTTTTTTCATGTCTATTGCAGTACATGAATTTGCGCATGCATATGTTGCCGGCAGTCTGGGTGATCCTACTGCAAGAAATCAGGGAAGGCTTACCCTAAATCCGGTAAAGCACCTTGATCTTCTTGGTATGATTATGTTCATTTTGGTAGGTATAGGGTGGGCAAAACCGGTACCT
>CAYYGK010000036.1:5166-5402 GCA_964471145.1 uncultured Eubacteriales bacterium
TTTCAGGGACACGAAAAAGGGGATGCTTCTTACCAGCCTTTCAGGTCCTATTTCAAATATAGTTCTGGCCTTTGTATTTGCTTTTCCAATGTATATTGCTGCGGTATCAATGGGTTATCCTGACATATTGCTGTTTAAGACAACAATACCACTGTTTATTTCTTCTGCTTCGCTAGGTGCAATCATATTCAACCTTGCAAGGTTCTTCTATGTGGTTAACATCATACTTGCGGTAT
>CAYYGK010000036.1:5412-16494 GCA_964471145.1 uncultured Eubacteriales bacterium
GGTATTCAACCTAATTCCTGTTCCTCCGCTCGACGGTTCCAAAATATTGTCGGTGATACTGCCAAAGAGGCATTACTTTAAAATGCTCAAATATGAAAACTATATTGTGATTGTGCTTCTAATACTGCTCTTTGCTATACCCGGCCTGCTTTTTACCATCATGTCCCCATTCATTTGGTTTATAGAGAACGCAATAAGTTTTGCTGTTACTCTGATTATTTGATTACTTGTTTAGTAGATGATAGACACATAATTGACAACAGATTGCTGTTTGGTTAGAATTATCATAATTGTTTTATGACACTTAGGGAGTGGTTCATGATGAAACAGGTAGTACTAAGCGGGATGAGGCCGACAGGAAGGCTACATCTGGGAAACTATTTCGGGGCTTTGGAAAACTGGATAAAACTTCAGGATAAATATGACTGCTTTTTTTTCGTTGCTGACTGGCATGCTCTTACTACCGGTTACGATGATACTGCAGATATAGGTGAGAACATATATCAGATAGTAACAGACTGGATAAGCGCAGGACTTAACCCTGAAAAATGCACAATGTTTCTACAATCCGATATACATGAACATGCAGAACTGCATCTTCTTTTTTCGATGTTCACACCTCTTTCATGGCTGACAAGATGTCCTACCTACAAGGAACAGATTGAGCAGATGAAAGAAAAGAACATAACAACATACGGGTTTCTTGGATACCCATGCCTGCAGGCTGCCGATATACTCATGTATAATGCAGACTATGTACCTGTAGGAGAAGACCAGCTGCCCCATCTTGAGCTGACAAGAGAAATAGCCAGGAGATTCAACCATCTGTATGAACCCGTATTCAAGGAGCCACAGCCGCTCATGACAAAAGCAAAGCTGGTCCCGGGGACAGATGGAAGAAAGATGAGCAAAAGCTATGGAAATACAATACTCCTTTCGGATTCAAAAGAAGTTTTGAATAAAAAGATAAGTATGATGATAACCGACCCTGAAAGAATAAGAAAGGATGACCCCGGACATCCGGATGTGTGTTCGGAGTTTGCATTTCACAGGATATTCAACAGTGAAGAAGTGGATGATGTCGAAGAAAAATGCAAATCCGGCTCAATCGGATGTGTCCAATGCAAGAAAAATCTTGCCGCGATTATGAATAAGACAATGGAACCCATACACAGAAAGCGAATGGAGCTTGAGAAAAATCCCGGCTATGTACGGTCGGTATTGAAAAAAGGCGCAGAAAGGGCAAGTAAAACAGCAGCAGGAAATCTTGCCAGGGTTAAGAAAGCTATGAAAATGGTTTTTTAGGGGTGGTGGCCTGTGGAAAGTAAACTGTCTAAAGGATGCAGATTAAAGCTTGAAAACTTTGAAGGGCCTTTCGACCTTCTGTTTCATCTTATAGAGAAGAACAAGATAAACATATATGACATACCCATTAACACCATTACCGACCAGTACATGGAGTATCTTTTCGCTATGCGTGAAATGGATATGGAAATAGCAAGCGAGTTTCTGGTAATGGCTGCAACGCTCCTGCACATAAAATCAAGAATGCTGTTGCCTGATAAAAGGGACAGGGAAGAAGAAGAGGAAGACCCGAGAGAGGAACTGATATTAAGGCTGGTTGAATACAGGAAGTATAAAGAGTTTGCACAGAGCCTGAAAGACAGGGAAAAGCAATGGGGGGGAGCTTTTTACCGGGTTCCGGAGTTTACTGGTGTAAAACAGGACATGGAGGTGCTGGACCTGTCAGATGAAATGCTGGCCGAAGTATATGCCAGGATTGAAAAAAACAATATGGAAAAAATGGATACGGATACAGGCAAAATGAGGTCAATATTAAGAAGGGAACAGGTAACACTGGTAAGCAAGATAAAGGAAATATCCGGGATTTTGCTTAAAAAAGGAAGTTTTGTGTTCGCAGAGGTCTTTTCATTGAAAAAAAGGTCAAAAACCGATGTCGTGACAGGATTTATGGCACTGCTGGAGCTTGCAAGGCTCAAAAAGCTTAATGTTAAGCAGACCTCCCGTTTTTCAGATATAATTGTTTCCGGCATATCCGGTAATAAACAAAAGAGTATGAAGCTATCGGGTGGTGCCGATGGACATTAAAAAAATGGAGTCCATAATTGAAGCAATGCTGTTTTCATCAGGTGACCCGGTGCCCCTTGAAAGGATTTCAGATATTCTCGAACTGGACAAAAAAACTGCTAAATCCATAATGAGTAATATGATCCTAAGGTTCGATGAATCAGGCAGGGGGACATCCATAAGGGAGATAGACGGCGGATACCAGATGATGTCCAAACCTGAGTATTTTGAATACATTAGAAAGCTGCTTGCTGTGCCACACAGGCAGAAACTCTCCCAGGCTGCATATGAGACACTTTCCATCGTGGCTTATAACCAGCCTGTAACCCGTGCAAAAATAGAGAAACTCAGGGGTGTAAACTCTGACAGCGCACTGACAAGGCTTATTGAAAGAAATCTTGTTGAAGAGGCTGGAAGGATGGATGCTCCTGGAAGACCTGTGCTGTATAGGACTACACAGGAGTTCTTAAGGTCATTCGGGTTTCGATCCATTAACGACCTTCCAGCAATAACTCTTGGAAAGCAGGATACGGAGACAGAGAGTATAATAGAAAATATGAATTCTTAGATACTGACAGTATTAGCAGCGATATTTTGGGAAAAATAACCGGATGAGGTGTTAAATTATGCCGAATTCGGTTTTTATAATAGCGGCAATTGTATTACTGGTACTATTGGCCCTGATAGCGGGTTTGGATACCGGAATACATTTTATACGTCAAGAAGGAAAGAACAAGCTTATGGTGTTCATATATGTCTTGTGGGGTCTTGTAAGGCTTAAAAAAGATATAAATACGGATAAGTTATTTAGAAAGAGAAAATTGAAGAAGAAAAAGAGCATAGAAGACATTTATATAAATGTAAGTGCGGCAATAAGATCACTATTGCAGGACAGAAAACTAATAAGACTATTCATAAGGACTTTCCATATCAAGAACATAGATGTCAGAATTTATCCGGCAACAGGAGACGCATGTTCAACTGCTGTTCTCACAGGAGCAGTAATGGCAATTGCAGGAAGTATAGACTCTGTACTGTATAACAACATACGAATTAAAAAAAGAGACTACCGGATTCAACCCGGATATAATAAAAACAGTACTTCGCTTGATATTCTCTGCATAATCAAAATCAGATTAGCAAATATTATTATATTAGGGTATGCAATGTACCGGTATGTACTACTGAAAAAAAAGATTAAGGGAAGGTGATGAAATGGCTCATCCGATAGAAGGCCTTATGAATACCGCTATGGAAAACATAAAAGAAATGGTAGATGTAAATACGATTGTGGGTGATGCGGTAGAAGCCCCGGACGGAACCGTGATAATCCCCATATCGAGAGTATCATTCGGTTTTGCAGCAGGAGGGGGAGAGTACGGAAGGTCAGCTTCCGGGGCAAACAGGGATGAATATGAACATGAACAGGGCAGGTTTCCCTTTGCCGGAGGAAGCGGAGCAGGCGTCAGCATAAATCCTGTTGCATTCATGGTTGTAGGACAGGAACAGATAAAACTGCTCCCTGTAAACATGAATACGTCAATAGAGAGGATAATTGATGTAATACCTGACATTATAAAAAGGACTGAGGAGTCAATAAAAAAAAGGATGCGGGTCAGAAAGGAATTCAGAAGAAGGGATGGCAAAGAGGAAGACAGCATATAGTAAAATGAGGCGGGTTCTATATATCCAGGACGGTAAAATAGTTACAGAACAAAATTAATCATCAACTAATGTATTTATCATATTGTTTGTGTATGTTACTATAGAGATATGGATAACAATGAAGAAACTATGAGGCTGCACAAATATCTTGCTCACGCAGGCATTGCTTCAAGGAGGAAAGCTGAGGCCTTTATAAAAGAAGGGAAAGTCAGCGTAAACGGAAAAACCGTTACCAGGATGGGTACTGTTGTCTGGCAAGGCGACAGAGTTAGTGTTGATGGCAGGGTAGTTGAAAGCGTGGAAAAAAAAGTATATATCATGCTCAACAAGCCTGCAGGATATATTTCAACTGTTAAAGACCAGTTTTCAAGAAAGACCGTCCTGGACCTTATAAAGGGTGTAAGACAGAGAATATACCCGGTAGGAAGACTTGACTATAACACATCAGGACTTCTTATACTGACAAATGACGGTGAGCTGGCACAAAAGGTTACCCATCCGGGCAATTGCATCAAAAAGGTGTATGAAGCTTATGTTGAGGGTATCCCTTCTGATGAAGATATAAAGCAGTTTAAAAAGGGAGTGGATATCGGGGGATACGTGACAGCGCCTGCAACCATGAAGATATTATCGGTTATAAGCAAAAACGCGGTTGTTGAAATAGTCATACACGAAGGCAGGAACAGGCAGGTAAGAAAAATGTGCAGTGAAATTGGCCATCCGGTAAAAAAGCTAAAGAGAACGGCAGAAGGTGAATTAAAACTCGGAAACCTGAAAGAGGGTAAATGGAGATACCTTAAGGGATTTGAAATAGAAAAACTTTACAGTGGGGCCTAAAGACCCCACCAGTATTAGTATGTATCATCAGTCTATTCTGAAATCACCCGGGATGTTGTTGAAAAAATCACCAGCATTCGAAAGTAAATATGCTATTAATATACCGTATACTACAAGGAATAGCACAATGAAAACAATCTTGATAATGATGGCAATCCCCGAAAGTTTAAAGTACTTGTTGAAATTGTACAGCACATCTCCCATTTTTGTTGTGTCTCCGGATGACATATAGCTCTTAAGGCCGTCTGTTGCATTCAGAAGCTTTATCCCCGAAATAATTTGTGGTATGCCGTAAGCAGCGGTTATTATTCCAAAGCATGAAAGCGCACCGGTGATAATGTCTATTATGGCCTTGAAAGTAGCCCAGCCAGCAAGGTTTTTAAGAAAAGGCAGTTCCATTTCAAATGATGTATCCTGGCTGACTGCAGGTACGTCTTCTTCAACAACAGCATCTTCGTTTGGATTTTCATTTATTTCATTGTTAATACCGTTATCTTCCAATTTAATACCCCCTTGTTTTTGAAAACATTACACACATTATAGCACATTAACGGGGACAGCTTCAATAATCGTAGAAAAATGAGATTGACAAACCAGGGTATTGAAAATAGAATGGTGATGCATATTATTAACAAACGCAGAGAGCAGGGAGGATAAGCATATGGAGCTTTGGTATACGGAATACCAGACACCTTCTTTGGGGATTTCATTAAAGATAAAGAGGACTTTGCACCGTGAAAAATCAGCATACCAGGATATTGCAGTTATTGAGACTGAACAGTTTGGGAGAATGCTTGTACTGGATGGAACCGTTCAGACTTCCGAAAGGGATGAGTATATCTACCATGAAATGATTACTCATGTACCCTTAAGCATTTCCAGGAATCCGGAAAAAGTTCTGGTAGTAGGTGGAGGGGACGGGGGAGTAGTAAGGGAAGTGCTCAAACATGAAAGCATCAGGAGTGTTGTGCTTGCAGAAATTGATGAAAGGGTAGTGGAAATATCAAAAAAATACCTGCCTGGCATAAGCTGCGGACTTGATGACAGAAGGGTTGAGGTCATAATCGGAGACGGAATAGAGTATGTGAGGAAAAACAGGGATGTATTTGATGTGATAATTGTTGATTCAACCGACCCGGTTGGGGCAGCAGAAGGGCTTTTTAACATCGAGTTCTACAAATCCATAGAAAAATGCCTTACGGATAGCGGGGTAGTCTGTGCACAGACTGAATCACCGTTTCTGCATACAGAACTAATAAAGAGAATGTACGGACAGGCGGCTGAAATCTTTTCGGGAGCAAGACTATACACCTGTCCTGTACCAACCTATCCAGGTGGGTACTGGAGCTTTACGCTTGGAATCAAAGATACAGGTCTTATGAATAAGAGAGCAAAAAACAGCTTAAAGGGCACAAGGTACTGGACACCTGAAATTCATAATGCGGCATTTGTACTGCCACGTTTTCTTGAAGACATTATCGGAGGTTGTAATGGCGCTAAGCAGTGATTGGTTTGCAGGCACAGGTTTCATGGGAAGCATGAAAAATTATGAAGAGGCTCTCATCATTCTGGCAGGAGCTCCAATGGATATGACTTGCTGCAGCAGGCCGGGAGCCAGATTCGGGCCGCAGCGTATCAGGGAGGTTTCTGATATGCTGGAGGATTACAGCGTGGCTATGGACGGGTGTATATCAGAAGCCCGGATGTATGATATGGGTGACCTGAGCCTTCCCCAGGGCGATGCTGTGGCAAGCCTTGATATTATCGGTAAGGCGGCTGAAAAGATATACAGAGATAAAAAGTCCCCCTTTTTTATTGGGGGAGAGCACCTTATAAGCGTTCCTGCAGTGAGAGAAGCATACAGGGTATATGGTAAGGAACTGATTCTTATACATATTGATGCACATGCTGACCTGAGGGATGAATACCAGGGAGTGCGTTTTTCGCATGCAGCTGTTGTAAGAAGGATAATGGACTTTATGCCCCCTGAAAATATATATCAACTGGGAATACGCTCCGGGACAAAAGAGGAGTTTTTAACAGCACAATCAAGTACCAACATGTACAGGTTTGAAGTCCTTAATCCTTTAAAGGAACTTATTGAAAAATTCGGGAAATCCCCGGTATATGTCACTATAGACATTGACGTTGCAGACCCGGCATTTGCCAATGGCACCGGCACCCCGGAGCCGGGAGGCATAACTTCTTCTGAGCTTTTGAATGCTGCATGTGAGCTTAAGAGGCTTAATATAAAAGGGGCTGATGTTGTTGAGGTATCACCACAATATGATTTATCCGACCGGACAGTAATATTGGCCGCAAAGATTATAAGGGAGATAGTTATAGGGATGAGTGGCAAGTGAAAACACCTGGCAATGCGGTTGAGATGTCACATGAAATTATAAGAAAGGCTGTAAGGCAGGGAGATACGGCTGTTGATGCAACAGCAGGAAACGGACATGATACCCTGTTTCTGGCTTCTCTTGTTGGAGAAACCGGCAGGGTTTATTCTTTTGACATACAAAAAAAAGCTTTGGAAGCATCCAGGGAAAGGGTTCAAAACAACGGACTTTCAAAAAGAGTGAAGTTCATACCTGATGGGCATGAAAACATGGAGTCCCTTATAGGGCATGAAAAGGGAAACATATCAGCAGTTGTGTTCAATCTGGGATACCTTCCGGGAGGAGACCATTTTGCATGCACCAGGTATAATACGACAATTGAAGCTATTGAGCAGGCTTTGCAGCTATTGCAAATAAACGGAGTTATTACAATTGTAGTGTATCACGGAGGTGATACGGGTTTTGAAGAGAGAGACAGGGTGCTGGCCCACATTAAAAAGCTTGACAGCAGGGGATTTACGGTTATGAAAACTGAATTTCACAACCAGGCAAACTGTCCGCCGATTTTTTTATATATAAAGAAACTGGCAGACGAATGAATTGACAAATGAAAGTGTTTGCATTAAATCCTTCAATAGATTATAATTATGCTGAAATGATTGCCGGATATTTATCAATTAAAAGTGTATAAAAAAAATGAATTAGCTTGAAAAGTGATACAAAATAATATATAATGTGCGGGAATTAATACTTGGTGATAGTATCAGATTATAAGTGTTTGTGACTGGCAAAAATAAATACGGGGTGTGATAATCGTATGGGAACCGGTGAAAAGATAAACGAACTGCTTGAAAGAAAAGAAAGTGTAAGGATGGGCGGAGGCAGCAAGGCAATAGAAAAACAGCACCAGAAGGGAAAGCTTACTGCCCGGGAGCGCATAGAAAAACTGGTCGACGAAGGAAGCTTTGTAGAAATGGATGTTTTTATTGAAAGCAGCAGCAGTGATTTTGGGATGGATAAAAAAAAGAAACCCGGAGACGGTGTTGTAACAGGTTATGCCACCATTGACGGGAGGCCGGTTTATCTTTCCGCACAGGACTTCACTGTTATAGGCGGGACTCTTGGCGAAGCTCATGCAGCAAAAATCACTAAGGTCATGGATATGTCAGTAAAGATGGGCACACCGTTCATCAGTATAAATGACTCCGGCGGGGCAAGAATTCATGAAGGTATTAATGCTCTGAGCGGGTATGGCGACATATTTCTGAGAAATACACATGCATCGGGAGTAATACCACAGATATCTGTGATTATGGGTCCGTGTGCGGGTGGTGCGTGTTATTCTCCTGCGATAACTGATTTTATATTCATGGTAGAAAATACAGGGCAGATGTACATAACAGGAAGTCAGGTAGTAAAGGCCGTTACAGGTGAGGATGTAACACTTGAAGAGCTTGGCGGTGCAGATGTCCATAATTCAAAAAGTGGAGTAGCGCACTTTAAGAGTTCTTCTGAAGAGGAATGCATAAGCTCGCTAAAGGAGCTGCTGAGCTTCCTTCCTGATAACAACCTTTCGGATGTACCGCAGTATGATTGTACTGATGACCTCAACAGGATATCCTCCGAACTGGATGATATTATTCCGGATGAACCCAACAGGGCTTATGATATGCTGGATATAATCAATAGGGTTTTTGACAAAGGTGAGTTCCTCGAGGTTCAAAAATACTTTGCACAGAATATCATAACAGGTTTTGCAAGGATTAACGGCAGCACAGTGGGTGTTGTTGCAAACCAGCCCAAAGTCAAAGCAGGCAGCCTTGATGTTGATTCCTCAGACAAGGCGGCCAGGTTTGTAAGATTCTGTGATTCATTCAACATACCACTTGTTACTTTTACTGACGTTCCGGCATTCCTGCCGGGTGTAGGACAGGAACACAGCGGCATTATAAGGCACGGGGCCAAGCTCCTGTATGCTTTTGCGGAGGCAACGGTACCCAAGGTAAACATTATAGTACGGAAGGCTTATGGCGGTGCATACATTGCCATGAACAGTAAAACTCTTGGAGCCGATATGGTTTTTGCGTGGCCGACAGCAGAAATTGCAGTAATGGGTGCTGATGGAGCTGCAAACATTATTTTCAGAAAGGAAATCGCAGCATCTGATAATCCTGTTGAAACCAGAAAGGAAAAAATCGCATTATATAGAGATAAGTTCTCCAATCCATATGTTGCTGCAGGAAAAGGATATGTTGATGATGTAATAGATCCGACAACAACAAGGCAGAGAATTGCAAGCGCACTGGAACTGCTAAAGAGCAAGAGGGAGAGCAGACCTTCAAAAAAACACGGAAATATTCCGCTGTAAGCCGGGAGGGATACTGATGAAAAGCTTAACTGACAAGGAGATAATTAGTGTAATAACAGCGGCGGTAGCCGCTATGAAATACAGGCCCGGTTACTTGATGAGGGTCAAATCTTTTAGAAGGGTGTCCGGTACGGCACCGGTATGGAATGCAACCGGAAGGGTTGAGCTTGTTTCAAATAAGGTACATTATTAAATATCTAAATACGATGTGGGAGGATATGCCATGAAAAAGTTTTTGATAAAGGTTAACGGAAACCAGTACGAGGTAGAAGTGGAGGAAATAAAGGATGGCACCGGCGCGGTCGCAGCTTCAGAATCACAAGCATCTTCAGTTGCTGCAGCTGCTGAGAAGAGTGTTCCAAAGTCTACGACTTCATCTGCGTCAGTAAGCAAGTCCGTTCCTGCGGGTGCAGAGGAAATAAAGGCTCCTATGCCAGGTACAATATTGAAAGTACAGGTAAAAACGGGAGACAGCGTTAAAAAAGGTGATGTAATGCTGGTGCTTGAAGCCATGAAAATGGAAAATGAAATTGCTGCACCAAGGGACGGAACAGTAGCATCAGTAAATGTTGAAACCGGAGCATCTGTCAATGCCGGTGATACAATGGTTTCACTCAATTAGTCAAAAGAAAGGGGCTGCTTTTTATGGGCGCAGTAAAGATAACAGAAACTGTTTTAAGAGATGCACACCAATCCCTTATAGCTACAAGGATGACAATAAATGAAATGCTTCCTGTCATTGACAAGCTTGACAAGGTAGGCTATCACTCACTTGAGGCATGGGGAGGGGCTACATTTGATTCATGTCTCAGGTTTTTAAACGAGGACCCCTGGGAGAGGCTCAGGATGATTCGCAAGAAGGCCAGGAACACAAAGCTTCAAATGCTTCTAAGAGGACAGAACATCCTTGGTTACAAACACTATGCTGACGATGTGGTGGAGTATTTTGTACAAAAGGCTGTTGCAAACGGAATAGACATTATAAGGATATTTGATGCGTTAAATGACCCGAGAAACCTTGAAACTGCAATGAAGGCATGTAAAAAAGAGGGAGGCCATGCACAGGGAACTGTATGCTACACCATAAGCCCTGTTCATGACCTGGAGCACTTCGTTAGTGATGCCAGGGGGATTGTAGATGCGGGAGCAGACTCCATATGCATTAAGGACATGGCAGGACTTCTGCTTCCATTTGAGGCATATAATCTCATTAAGGCTCTAAAGGAGAACATAGACGTACCGGTGCAGCTTCATGCACATTATACAAGCGGTGTAGCATCTATGACATATCTTAAAGCGATAGAGGCAGGGGTTGATGTAGTTGACTGCGCAATATCCCCGATGTCGATGGGAACATCCCAGCCTCCAACCGAGCCTCTTGTTGCCACACTAAAGGACACTGAATATGATACAGGGCTTGATCTTGAACTGCTGAGTGAAATTGCAGATTACTTCAGGCCACTCAGGCAGGAGTATCTGGATACAGGCAAAATGAACACCAAGGTCATCGGTGTTAATGTAAACACACTTATATACCAGATACCGGGAGGTATGCTTTCCAACCTGGTTTCCCAGCTGAAACAGGCTGGACAGGAAGAAAAATTTGAGGATGTGCTCAAAGAGGTACCGAAGGTCAGAGAGGAATTTGGATATCCGCCCCTTGTGACCCCCACCAGCCAGATAGTAGGGACGCAGGCTGTTATGAATGTACTGTCAGGTGAAAGATCATCCATGCTCTGGAGGACGGCGACGGCGAAAACGAGGCGCGCGTCAAAAGGGCGC